>CAIJOK010000017.1 GCA_903822205.1 uncultured beta proteobacterium
GCGGCAACATTGAGTGGCCCAATCACGGCATCCAGTGTGTCATTGACACCTGATACAACCTTTTGAAAATCGCCTTTGTGCTTGGACGCATCCGCACGGGTAGCCAGTTTGCCCTCTACAGCGGCCCTTGCCAAAATGCCTGCATCGGCCACCAAGGCATTCACAGCATCGATACAGGTATTCAGATTATTTTTAAGCGTGTTGAAGTCACCGTTGTAGGTGTCGGTAATTTTGGCCGGAATGGCCCCACGTGAAATGTCATCGACGTATTTGGCAGCCACATTCAGGGGGCCAATCACGGCATCCAGGGTGCTGTTGACACCCGAGACAATTTTTTGAAAGTCGCCTTTGTGCTTGGACGCATCCGCACGAGTCGCCAGTTTGCCCTCTACAGCAGCTTTGGACAGCATGGCGGCATCGGCCATCATGGCCTGCACGGCGTTCTGCATGGCCCCAACAGACTTGGCCAACGCCCCAATTTCGTCATTGCTGGTGATGTCAAGTTTGAATTCAAAGTTGCCCACAGCCATTTTGTCCGCTCCTTCCATGAGCAAACGAGTTGGACCGGTGATGGATCGGGTGATCAGCCACCCCATCAGCACGCTGAGCAGGACACCCACAGCAGCCAAAGTCACCAACAACTGAGTCGCTGCGGCGGCTTCATCTTCGGCCTTTTTGCCTTGCTGCATCATCAAGGTTTCTTGTTGCTTGTTCAAGGCTGTGACCGCCGCGTTGTAATTGGTTTGGGTGGTTCGCAATTCACCTTGCAACAGGGCAACAAAATCCTCTTTTTTGGCATCCGTCCGGATCAATTCAATAGCCCTGTCTTGGGATGAAACATACGCTTGGCGCGCCGTCTTGACGTTGGCCAGCAATTCTTTACCCTTGTCACTTTGAATGAGTTTCTCAAGCGTAGCAATGTTATCGGTGATGGCCCTGCGCTCGTCACTTAGGCTATCCAACGCTTTTTGTCGCTCGCTACCGGTGTAAAGGTAAGCATTGCGCAAATGCCTGGCAATCACGGCAATGGATTCGGCAATATTGCCAGCCGCCGTAACCTTTGGAAATTCCTCACTCACCACATTGTGAATTTCGTTGTTCAACGACGAAACACGCGATGCCCCCATCATGGCCACCATGACCAACAACACGACCGTCACGGCAAACCCAATGGCCAGCCTAACCCCAATTTTCATATTTTCAAACATATTAAACCTCATTCAAATCAAAGACAAAAAAATAAAATTTCTTACTTAATCCGTTACAGTATGTTTTTGTGGCATCTATCCTCCTTTGGCCACAGCCTGCTTGACCAATGCCGGTACGTCCAGGATCAGCGACACATCGCCGCTGCCCAAAATGGTCGAGCCACTGATGCAGTGCGATTGCGCAAACATGGGGCCCAGGGGCTTGATGACCGTCTGAAACTCACCCAGCAGGGTATCGACGACCAGACCGGCTTTTTGGCCGGCGTGCTTCAAGACAACAATGTTCTCGCCCTTGGCCGGTGTTCCCGGAATCGAAAACAGTTCTCGCACACGAATAAAAGGCAGCACCTCTCCGCGCAGATTGGTGTAATCGTGGCCCGGCTCTGCCGAATAGGCCACGCACTCTTCGATCATGTCCAGCGGAATGGCATAGATAGACTTGCCAACGCCCACCAAAAACCCATCGATGATGGCCAGAGTCAGCGGTAACCGCACCGTGACGATGGTTCCAACGCCCTCTTCGCTGCTGATGCTGACCGTGCCGCGCAACGCTGCAATGTTGCGTTTGACCACATCCAGCCCAACACCGCGGCCAGACAGGTTGGTCACCTTGTCGGCGGTTGAAAAGCCAGGCTCAAAGATCAACGCGTAAATCTCGCTGTCGCTCAAATGATGACCCGGCTCAATCAGGCCTCGTTCAATGGCCTTGGCCAAAATTCGGTCACGTTTCAAGCCACCGCCGTCGTCTTCAACGGTGATGACGATGGCACCAGAGTCATGGTAGGCATTGAGTTTGAGCAAGCCCTGCACCGGTTTGCCACGCGATGCGCGAACATCGGCCGACTCTATGCCGTGATCCATGGAATTGCGAACCAAGTGCATGAGGGGGTCGCCGATCTTTTCGACAACGGTTTTGTCCAGTTCGGTCTCTTCGCCGTCGATGAACAAAGTGACATCTTTGCCCAATTCACGCGACACATCATGCACCACGCGCTGAAACCGGCTGAAGGTAGCCCCAATGCGAACCATGCGCAGTTGCAAGGCACTGTCTCTCACTTCTTCGACCAGGGTAGCCAGTTTGGAAGTGCTCTCTTGCAGCTCGATCACCCGTGAGCGGTGAGCGATCATGTTCACACTGGCCCCAGCAATGATCAGTTCACCGACCAGATTGATGAGTTGATCCAGTTTGTCGGCATCAACACGGATAGAGCGACTTTCAGCAGCGCCTATTTCTTTGGCCTGCCTTTGCTTGGTCAAAGCGGCTTCGACCACTTCGGGTTGCACGGACCCCTGCTCAACCAAAATAGTACCAATCGGTATGTTGGGCGTTTCAGCCTGAGAGCTGAGCGCCATATCCAACTCCTGCGGTGTCAAGGTACCGCATTGCACCAGCATGTCGCCCAATCTGGCCAGTTCGCCTTGCTGTTGGCCGATCAGACTGATGTATTCACTGATCAGACTGTGGGGCGGCAAAATCACCAAGCGGCTGTCTTCTCGGACAAACTCAAACACGCGCTCAATAGCAGCTTTGTCTGCTGTGGTCTGAAAAGCAATCTCAAAGCCCAAATAACACAGCTCGGGGTTCATCTGATCGGCTGCTGGCAAGGTGTCCGACAAAGTGGCAATGCCGGTAATTCGCCCCATCGTGCCGAGATAGCGAATAAAAGACAAAGGATCCATGCCGTTGCGCAACACGTCAAGCGCAAAACGTACCGAAATATGCCAGTGGTCGGCCATGACACCGTTGCCGTCAATGCGTTTGACGTGAACGGTCTCCGGCGTGGTGGTGGCGGGTGGCTGGTGATGCGCGGGAGGAGCCAGATAAACCCTCAATTGGGCCATCAAAGGTTCACCTTGCGCGATCAGCTCGGTGCTGCCGTGCAGATCGCCTGCCGCAATACCGTCGATCAAAGACCCAAGATGGTCACAACACGCCAGCAGCACCACCACCAAGGGGTCAGCAATCTCGATTTTGCCGACGCGCACACGGTCCAAAACACTCTCAACGACGTGGGTAAAAGCCACGATGTGGTCCAGACTGAACAGGCCGGACGACCCCTTGATCGTATGGGCAGCACGAAAGATGGCATGAACCAACTCATCTTTTTCTTCGGTCTGCTCTACGCCCAACAGGGCGCTTTCCATGTCACCCAGAAGCTCTCGGCTCTCAGCGATAAAGGTGACCAGTGCATCATCCAAATTCATGTTAACTCCTTGCAGCGCCAGCGCGTGACTGGCGGGCGGTCATGACCAGGGGGTCACCAAAATAGGCGGCTACGTTAAGCAGCTCGAACACTTCTATCACAGCGGGACTGTGTCCCACCAACCGCAGTTCACGTTGCTCAGCCAAGGCTGTTTTTTTGGCAAGCATCAGCAGTTGAACACCGGCAGTGTCCAGCTCGGTGACACCCGACAGGTCAAGCTCCAGACACGGTGGACTGGCCAGTAGCACGGGTTGAAGCTCTTGCGCCCTAAAGATGGTGAGCTCGCCCACAATGGAAAGGCGTGTGATCTCTTGCGACGAACGGATACTCATGAAACAGTGTCCTTAAAAAATGAATGACCCATCGACCGTGCCTACGACACAGGAGGTGTGTTTTATGGCAGACACAAGCGCTGCACAGCATCGAGCAGCATGGGTGGCGCAAACGGCTTGCAAACCCAGGCCCTGGCACCTGCTGCCCGGCCTTCTGACTTTTTGGACTCGCCCGACTCGGTGGTCAGCATGATGACGGGCGTGAATTTGTAGGCGGGAAGTTGCTTGATGGCCTTCAGGAAGGTAATGCCGTCCATGCCGGGCATATTGACATCGCTGATGATCAAATGCACCTTTTGGCCAGTCAGTTGGGTCAGCGCGTCGCTACCGTCAACGCCTTCGAGCACGTTGTAACCGGCACCCTTGAGTGCCATACGCAAAACTTGCCGCATAGAAGCTGAATCGTCAACGATCATGATGGTTTTGGCCATGATTTGTCTGTTACCTCAAAAAAAACTGATGTCTGTGGTGGAACTTTGCCTCACCTGACCACCTTGGTGAACCACGTGCTGATCGTCCATCACGTAAGATTTTTGCAATTCATCCAAAAACTGGCTTGAGTTTAATGGCTGCAAAAGACCAGTTTGATGAAACTGACACTGTTGCTGTTGCAACTCGACCGGCAAGCGCTGAAGGTTTTGAATCACATGGCGAATGATCTGGCTAACCCTGTCTTGAAATTGCAATTGAATCAATGCCTCGTTAATTTCAGACTCAATGCCCAGGCTTTCTTGCTTGAGCAAATTGCTGGATCGCGAAAACGCATCGACGATGCCCCGCAAATCTGCCAGAACGCTATCGATGGTGGTATGCGCAACCAAGATGGAGCCATCTTCTTGGGCCACAGAATCACGAACCACGTTGCAAGTATCGGCGATGGCGGCGTTGATGACGTTCACCTTGTCGGCGATGCGCTTGCCAGTGGCACCTGACTGGTTGGACAACATCCTGAACTCTTTGGCCACTACCGCAAACCCCCTGCCCAAGTCTCCAGCACTGGCGGCCTCGATAGCAGCGTTGAGCGCCAGCAAATTGGTTTGTTGAGCGATTCGGGCCACGTCGAAGGCCATTTCTTTCAGCTCGGCGATAAAACGATCCAGTCCCTGCACTTTTGTGAGCATGGCATCCAGACCGTTCATGGCGGACTGTTGAGCGTCCAGCATGCGCTTCAATTGCTGCTCAGCACGCGCAAAAACCGCAACCAGGCCAACCCCGTCATGGTCAAGGCCATCCGTTTCGTGGCTGGCGGTATGCACAGCCACGTCCAGCCGGTCCACAATGCCGCCAAAAGCCACAGCCAGCGCCGACACAGCGGTTTCGGTCTGTGCGCGTGAGGACTCGATATGGCCGCTCAAAACAGGAACCACCTGCTGGCCAAACGCAACCTGCGCCACCAAAAACTCATCCACAGCAGACCGCAGGGCATCGTGGTCTGAGCTTAAGCGAAGCCCGCACAGCACACCGCTCGCAGCCAGCACCGCAGCAACTGGCAGTGACAAGCCTGCGGTGTCGCCCAAGACAAGCACCGCACAGGCCGCCGCCAGCCCCAGCAGGCTGGGGTAAAGCATGGGTGGCCGGGTCCAACCAGAGTGAATGGGGTGTGTCATTGGATTGCGGAAGACAAAAGTGTTGCGCGATGGGCTGATACAGTTTACCGGCATTTACACCATGATCTTCATCACCTTTGAGTTTGACAGCCCAATGACCGCAAGCGTCCCAAGACCGGGCAGGGCCTGGTCAAGTTTTAGGCGATACTTTTCGGCGATACTTTTCGGCGATACTTTTGGCGTGTTCTAACCCACCTGGTTTTTTATATGGCAAGTTTGACCCCCCTCTCTAAGGTTCTGATCGGACTGACCGTCTTGGGCGGCATGGCATCGGCGGTGTGGCATCTGGGCTTGAAAAATTATTTAAGCATCAGCAGCCAAACACCGCCTGCGGCCAGCGCGTCCTCCACAGTCCGCCCCCCCCCCGCCCCTGTAGCGCCCGCAGTGCCGGCAAGACCCACCATCGCGGTGCCGTCTCCACACATCCCAGCCTCGTCACCCGCCACCCTGTCTGCAACAGAACACGCCGAGACCGGTCGCCAACTGCTGGCAAACGGCAACTTTGCTCAGGCCCGTGTTCATCTGGAACAAGCCGTCAAAGGTGGTGACGGTAGTGCAGCCTGCCTTTTGGGCGAGATGACCCTCAAAGGTCAGGGCGGTATTGCTGCTAATCCAGACACGGCTGCCAGCCTGTTTCAATTGGCACAATCGCGCAACATGCTGTGTTTCAGCGCCGCAAGATGACCCGTTCAATTAATAAAAATTATCGACATCATTTTTCTCGCTATTTATGATGTCACGCGCTTTGAGCAAGCATTGTTTGCTATCGTTTCAGTATTTATCTAGTAAGTTATTTATTCAATTATTTTCACCGGATCACTCGCATGCACCCCATTCACACTCTGGTTTTATTGGCCGCACTTGGTGGCGCGCTAGCAACCAACGCGGCCCATGCGCAGGGCTTTGTTTTTGGCACCGCCGGGCCCGAGGTCACCAAGCTCACCGATACCGCCAAGCCCCCTGCCGCAGCGTCTGACGCTGTAGCAGTTCCTCGCGCCAAAATTGAGACCGCACAGCGGCTGCTGGCTCGCCTGGGTTTGTTGCACGAGGCCCCGTCAGGCAGCCTAACCCCCGCCACGCAAGAGGCCATCCGCGCTTTTGCACTGCAAAACGGCCTCACACCTGCACGTACGGTTACCAACGCCCTACTGACCTCTCTGCGCCGCATCGTCTGGCAGTCACAAAACTGGTCTGGCGGCAACTACAAAGGGCGTGAGAAACTGGTCGATGCCGCCGGCCTGCGCGAGGCCCAAACCCTGCTGGGCAAGCTGGGTTTTGATGCCGGCCCCCAAGACGGCACCTTTGGCCCGCAAACCCAAGTGGCCACCGAGGCTTTTCAGGAATCTCAAAACGTTCGCGCTGATGGCCTGATCACCGCCACCGTGCTGATGAACCTGCGCCGCGCCGTGCAGGGGGTGGGCGCTGCTGCCAGGGGCACGGTCAGGGTACTGAACTGGCCCGACTACATTGACCCTGGTGTGCTACAAGACTTTGAAAAAGAGCATGGTATCCGTGTCATTTACGATATTTTTAGCAGCAACGATGACCTGGCAGCCCGTTTGGGCGCAGGCGGTGTGCCTTACGACCTTGTCTTTCCAACCGCTAACGCTGTGCCGTCACTTGTGGCTCGGGGCCTGTTGGGACGGCTGGAGCGCGACAGTCTTAAAAACATCGGCAACCTTGACCCCCGGGTGGATGCCACCTTGCGCTCATGGGACAAAGATGGTGCCTACAGCCTGCCGTACATGTGGTACACCGTTGGCATTGCTTGGAACCCCCGTCTGACCACCCGCGCCTATCCCGGGCAGGTCATGGACTCTCTTGCCAACGTATTTGATCCCCAGATGGCCAAGCGCTTTCAGTCTTGCGGTGTGGGCGTAGAGGACTCCGCCACTGACATCGTCCCCCTGGCAGCCTTGTACGGCGGGGTAGCCAAGTGGGACGGTGTCCATTCGATCACCGCTGCAGGCCGTGTGCTGGACGGTTTGAGCGGCATCGTCAAAATCATCCCGACCGACCAGTTTGTTGACGCATTGGCCACAGGCAAAATTTGCGTGGCTATCGGGTTTTCTGGTGATGCCGTGCAAGCCCAGACAAAGTCTCGTGGCACCGTGGACTACCGGGTGCCCGCAGACGGCGGCCTGCTGGCGATCGATGCGATGGCAGTTCCGGCCAACGCCAAAAATAAACGCGAGGCCCATCTGCTCATCGACTACATCCTGCGGCCACAGGTGATCGCCCGAATCTCTAACACCGTGGGCTACGCCAACGCCAACCTGAAAGCCGCCGAATTTATGAACGACAGCATCAAGTCCAACCCCGCCGTCGTTCCCAGCGCATCGGCCTTAAGCCGCTCGTCGCCCATCCCCGTGTTGTCAGCCCAGGACCAGGCAGACATCGCACGCATCTGGGCCAAGTTCTCAAAACCATAGCATCATTGCACCATCACCTCACTGCGACATAGCGCCATCACGTGACTGACCCGACTGCGCCGTCCCCTCAACCCTCATACCTGGGGGCTTTTTTATCGCACCCGCGTAACCGTGTGGCCATCTTGGCAGCAGGTGTCGCAGCAGTTTTTGCCTCGATACCGCTAGGCTGGCAAGGCGCGGCATTGGTCAGCACCCTGGCGCTGGGCCTGGAGGTTTTGGCTTGCCTGGTCGTCCCTGGTCTGCCGTCTTTTCAAGCATGGGCTGATCGTGATCAACGCTACTTGGCCCGTTCTATGCGGCGGTCTCCACTGATCGCCCAGCTCACCCAATACGGCGACAGCGCTGCCCTGGCGGCCTACCAGCAGATGGGGGTGCGGGTGCAGGCTTTGTACCAGACCGCCAAAGACCGCCGCACCACACTGACCCCCGCCGATGTCGAAAAACTTGAAGACCTGACCGTTGATTACCTAGAGCTGTCTGTGGTTTTGAGGTCGTTGGCGCAGCGCAAAGACACAGCCAGCGACAGTGTGGCAGCCAAACGCATCGCGACCTTACGGACGCACCTTGAACAGCCAGGTTTGCCTGACGACGAGGCACGCCAGTTGCGCGCTGCACTGACCGAATATTCAGATGCCATCGCACGATCTCGCCGTCTGGCCGTGCGCCGCTGCGCCCTTGAGGCCACACTGGCCGCCATGCCCGACAAATTTGAAGAGGTCTATCAACGGGTGATGACCGCGCCCTACTCCACCGAAATGGGCAACATGCTTGAAGAATCGCTCTCTCGGCTGCGCATCGCCGAGGACGTGGCCGCAGAATTTGAAACCCTGGGTGCAGCCCCCCCCCGAACCACCGCGACCCCACCGGCGCAAGCGGTGCAGGCCATACAGACCGTGCGGGCTTAACTTACGGTGCTTGGCCTTGTCAACGTGATCCATCCTACGAACAAAAATCCATGAAAGTTTTAGTCACCGGCGCAGCCGGATTCATCGGCATGCACGTCACCCAAAAACTATTGGCACGTGGCGACACGGTCGTGGGCATAGACAACCTCAACGACTACTACGACCCCCAACTCAAAGATGCCAGACTGGCACAACTGACTCCCCAAGAGGGTTTTAGATTCGAGTTCATGAACATCGCCCATCGCCCGGCCATGGCCTGTCTGTTTGAACGCGAAAAGTTTGACCGCGTCGTTCACCTGGCAGCGCAAGCAGGCGTTCGCTATTCACTGCAAAACCCGCACGCCTACGTCGATAGCAACCTGACAGGCTTTGTCAACGTGCTAGAAGGCTGCAGGCACAACGCCGTTCAACACTTGGTCTATGCCAGCAGCTCCAGCGTGTATGGCGGCAATACCCAAATGCCCTTTGCTGAGGGCGACCCTGTCGATCACCCCGTCAGCCTCTACGCCGCCACCAAAAAAGCCAATGAGCTGATGGCTCACAGCTACAGCCACTTGTACGGACTACCCACCACAGGGCTGCGCTATTTCACCGTCTATGGCCCCTGGGGCAGGCCCGATATGTCGCCCTGGCTGTTTACCAGCGCCATCCTGGAAGGCCGCAGCATCGACGTGTTTAACCAAGGCCAAATGCAGCGAGACTTTACTTACATCGACGACATTGCCGACGGCACACTGCTCACACTTGACCGCATCGCACAGCCTAACCCTGCCTTTAAGACCCAAACGCCCGACCCCGCCAGCAGCCATGCGCCCTTCAAGGTTTATAACATCGGCAATCACACCCCGGTGGGTCTGATGACCTTCATTGAGACTATCGAAAATGCATTGGGGCAGACGGCCCACAAAAACTACCTGCCCATGCAGCCGGGCGACGTGGTTGCCACTTACGCCTGTATCAACGCACTACAGGCCGACACCGGTTTTGAACCCAAAACCAATCTAACCGAAGGCATTGCACAGTGGGCCGCTTGGTACAAAAGCTATACAACGAACACGGGGGTGATGTCGAATCAGCCCCATTCATCATCACGGTGAGATTGTGTGTCGGGGTATGCCAAGACCCCGTGTCTGCAACCGCATGGCAAGACAGAAACAGCCATTGACTGGTGAGGCTACTTGCTGGCACTGGATTCGGTCATAACCATGTACCGCAGTCTGTAAAAAGTCTGTAAACGCGCCACAAACAAAAAAGCCCAGAGGGTTAGTCTGGGCTAAGTTGTTGATTTTGATGGGGTGGCTGATGGGGATCGAACCCACGACAACAGGAATCACAATCCTCACTTTTTACTGTTTGACACCGTTGAAGAATGTTGATGCAATCAATGAAAATCAACAACTTGAACGGATTGCACTGGGTAAATAGACAGGCTAGGTGTTGATTGAAATTCACCAAAATAGCCTAAATCTGGCTACATGGTGACTACATGGAAGTGATGATGGGCCGTCGTTCGCCTAGAGTTTGCCTGAAACCTTTTTGCACCAGATAGGGATGGACTTATAAACCATCCCGAAAAGTCGGACACCTTCACCGACCTGCTGGTGCATCCGAATGAAGGCTGCACACTGAAGGAGTGCGAATATGAATAGGCCGATTAACTGGCGACATTGGCGATTGATGCCACTGTGGTGCCGTGTAAGTTGCGCATGGTGGCTAGGTGACTTGTAAATCAAGACTTAACAGTTTATGATACTCACATTCAAGCATAAAGGGCTGGAAGCCTTCTACCGTACAGGTGGCATGGCTGGCATACAACCCATTCACGCCAAGCGTCTGCGTGAACTGCTGACCGCCCTGAGTGTTGCCAGTGGGCCGCAAGACCTGAACCGTCCTTCGTGGCGCTTGCATGGTCTAAGTTAGGCCATACAAGTTCTTTATCATTGACCTAAAATTGTGAGATCAAATTCAACTATTCGTGTTTATCTATAAAAATCAACAGCTTACGATACTTTGAAAGTGACATCTTGAACAATTTTTTGGTAAATTAAATTA
>CAIJOK010000018.1 GCA_903822205.1 uncultured beta proteobacterium
AGGAAAAAAATCAAAAAATCAACAAAAAAGCGAGCCAAAAAGCGTAAATCTCTACAATTGGAAATCATTTTTACCCGTTAGTGAAGCCCCCTATGCACATCACCGTTGGTCGGATAAATCGATTTTTTCACAGGCTCTGAGTTGGTGAGTTGGCGTGCCTAAGGAACAGTCACAAGATTCTGGAGAATTTGGCACGTGTGCGGTCGGTTTGGAGATATCGGTCAAACACCATGGCGACAGCCCGCACAAAAAACCAACCCTTGGCGGTGACCGCAATGCCCGTGTCGCTCAGACTGACCAAACCCTGGTCTTGTTGGGCAGCCAGGGCGGCAAGTTCGGTCTCAAAATAAGACTTGAAGTCAATCAAATAGGCAAGCTCAATGGACTCAAACACAAGCTGTCCCTGACACATCAAGGCCATGATCACAGATCGTCTGACCAGGTCATCACGTGATAAAGCCAAGCCGCGCACCACGGCCAATTGCCCTTGGTCCAAAAAGTCGTAATACTCCTCCAGCGTCTTGGCGTTTTGGCTGTAAGTGGCACCCACGCGCCCGATGGAAGACACTCCCAGCCCGATCAGATCGCAATCAGGCTGCGTGCTGTAGCCTTGAAAGTTGCGGTGCAGCCGCCCTTGGCGCTTGGCCACAGCTAAAGTGTCTTGGGGCAGTGCAAAATGGTCCATGCCAATATAGGCATAGCCTGCGTCCATCAAGGCCTTCATGGACTGCGCCAGCATGGCCACCTTGGCTGATGCCACCGGAATATCCGAGGATGCTATCCGGCGCTGCGGCTTAAAGCGTTCAGGCAGATGGGCATAGGCGTACAGGGCAATCCGATCGGGTAATAGCTGCGTGATCTGCGCTACGGTTTGGCCAAAAGACGCTGGGGTTTGGGCGGGCAGTCCATAGATCAGATCCACATTGATGGACTCAAAACCCCGCTCTCGGGCTGCGGCCATCAGGTCAAACACTTGGCTGGCGGGCTGAATGCGGTGAACAGCCTGTTGCACCGTTGTATCAAAGTCTTGAACTCCAAAGCTCAATCGGTTAAAGCCAAGCTCGGCCAAAACATCCAGCCTTGATGCGTCGATGGTTCTGGGGTCAATCTCGATCGACAACTCGCAACCAGAGGCCAGTGTGAACTGGCGGCGCAGCATGGCAATCAGAGTGCGCAGCTCTGCATCCGACAAAAAGGTAGGCGACCCTCCCCCCAGATGCAATTGCGACACCACCTGTCCTGTCCCCAGATGGCGAACGTGCAGATCGACTTCCCTCTCAAGGTAGCGCAGGTAAGCGGTCGCACGATCATGGTGTTTGGTGATGATTTTGTTGCAGGCGCAGTAGTAGCAGAGGGACTCGCAAAATGGAATATGCACGTACAGCGACAGGGGCAAAGCCATGGCCGCAGCGCCCGATCTGCGCTGTTCAAGTGCTAGGGTGTAATCACTGGCAGAAAAGGCTTCAACAAATCGGTCGGCCGTTGGGTAGGACGTGTAACGCGGACCGGATACGTCGTACTGCTGTATCAGTTTTTCAGAGATGGGGGTTGTGCTACTGCCTGACATAAACTTCCTTTGCAAAGGTAAACAAGCGGGCAAAAACAAGCTGCCACCCTCACCCTGTTAAAGCCACTTTGCAAGGTCATAACGGCGTGTCGGGCTGTGCTTAAAAGCCGGTTCTATTATTGACGCTATATCGATGCTCGCCTGCCAAAGACAAACTTTGACTGCGCACGGCCTTGATCAAAATCAAGGGTATCGGGCAAACAATGCCAAAATCATCGCAATGAACCATCGCACAAACCGCCAAGTCGTCTGTTCCAACTGTAAGCTCAGAGCGCTGTGCATGCCGGTAGGCCTGAGCGACGAAGAGCTTGAACGCATCGATGCCCTCATCGGCATGCGCCTCAAAATCAAACGCGGCGAAAAACTTTTTCGTGAGGGTGATCCGTTTTGCAACCTTTACGCCGTGCGAACAGGTTTTTTTAAGACCTGTATGCTCTCTGGTGGGGGATGGGCTCAGGTGACGGGTTTTCAGATGGCGGGCGAAATCATCGGACTCGACGGTATCGTGAATGACCATCACACCTGCAGTGCCATTGCCTTGGAAGACGCTGAAATCTGCGCCATGCCGTTTGACCGGCTTGAAGACCTGTCGCGCGAGGTCAACGCACTACAGCACCACGTTCACAAGATGATGAGCCGCGAGATTGTCCGTGAACACGGGGTGATGCTACTTTTGGGCAGTATGCGTGCTGAAGAGCGACTGGCCGCTTTTTTGCTCAATTTGGCACAACGTCTGAACTTGCGCGGTTTTTCCAAGTCTGAATTGATTCTGCGAATGACTCGCCAAGAGATCGGCAGTTATCTGGGACTGAAGATTGAAACCATCAGTCGGACATTTTCAAAGTTGACCGACGATGGCATCGTTGAGGTCAAGCAGCGCCACGTTCGCATTTTGAATCTTGACAAATTGCGTTCTATCATCAATAAAATCAATCAGTTATAACACTAGTGGACGTTCTTCAGGCAGGGTTGGCATTTTGGGCAGGTCCTGACCAGTCCGCAAGCGGTCTACCAGCCGCAGCAGAGGGGTTAGCAGGGGGGCAAGCCGACAGGTAGCGCAGATGTAGTCTAAAAACCTCGGTGTGTCTGCCAGGTACCGTGACTTGCCGTCTCGCAGAGTGAGACGGGCAAAGATGCCGGCAACTTTGAGGTGGCGTTGCAGACCCATCCACCGCACCCCTTTGTCAAAATCGTCAAAACTGTCCCCCACCGGCAGCCCTGCCTTTCGGGCCTTGGAGTGGTACTGGCGTACGATGTCCTGGCAAAAGTCATCGTCCCAACTGACAAAAGAGTCGCGTACCAAGCAGGCAATGTCGTAGGTAATGGGGCCAAATACTGCATCCTGAAAGTCCAGAACACCCAAGCGCTGCGCTAAACCAGTGTTTGGAGCGACGTTTGGCCAGTCGTCAGGCACGATCAGGTTACGGGGCATGAAGTCCCGATGCACAAAAACCTGCGGCCAGGACAGATTGTGGCGAATGATGTGCCCGTAGGTGTCATCCAGCATTTGACGCAGGACACCATCCATGCGCAGCCCTCTGTGTTGCACCAGATACCAGTCCGAAAACAAATCAAGCTCGCGCTTTAGCAAGGCCCCATCGTAGGGGGGCAGCACCCCGGGTCTTGAGGCCTTTTGCCAGTCGATCAACACATCGACCGCCTGCTGATATAGCGACGCATTGGCCTGTGTGTTTGTGGGGGTCATGACCTGCATCATGGTGCGGGCCCCCAAGTCTGTGAGCAGCATAAAGCCGTGGGTTTCATCCCAAGCCAGCACCTGCGGGGCAGGTACACGGGCCTGCTGCATGAGGGCTGCTACCTTGACAAACGCCTGGTTGTTTTCTTTGTCCGGCGGAGCGTCCATGATGATGCGGCTGCAATCTATCGAATCGATCGTCGATTGGATCCTGAAATAGCGTCTGAAGCTGGCATCCGCCGAGGCCAAGCGCAGCGTATCTGACCGCAGGCCGTAGGCGGGTGTCAGCGTTGACAGCCAGGTATCAAAATGGTTGGCGCGAAGGGGGTTTGTCCAGACAATGTCAGGGTCAGGAGGGGGGAGGCTCATGGATAATCCGCCTAAAAAAGGTGCAGAACAGGACAATTACAATAAGTTTTATGTTTAATATAGTTATAAATTGATAGCATATTATGCAGTACTGATGTGCATTATGACATATTTTTACATTGATAATAAGGTAAGTTACTTTTTGGATGCAACAAGCATGCAAGTGGTGATCTGGAGGGTGGGTGTCGTTTGGGCTTTTTGATTTACCTGCTTGGGGGCTGCTTGGTATCCGCAACGTGCATGGCCAAAGCCTGGAGTGCGTGTGGCATCAGAGTGCTTCGGAGGAAGATGGGCTGCGTATGGCTGTGGATCATGGTTGTCGTGGCTATGCCATGTGCCGTATTTGTCCCTCAACAAATGGCCCATGCGCAAACGCCCGCAGCCCCGCCGACATCTGTTGTAGCGCCTGTTCCGGTTCAACCGGACGACACGCTACCACTGTTGCACAGCACATCTTTGCAAGAGTGGGTGTCCCCAGGTGTCCGCCACCTGTTGCCAACATTTATCTCGGGGGATCACATCGCCGGCCAATCCGACCTGACGACCGTGGTCCAGGGCCATGCCATGCTGCGCCGTGGCGACACCGTCATCATCGCTGACCAGCAAGAATACGACCGGCAGACTGACCTGGCCCGCGCCCTAGGCCATGTTCGCATTCAGCGTGCCGGCAATGTTTACACAGGTCCGCTTCTGGAGCTGCGTGTGGATACTTTTGAGGGCTTTTTTGACCAGCCAAGCTATGTTTTTTTGAAAAACAACGCCCACGGTCAGGCGGACAGGGTTGATTTTCAAGGGGACCAGCATACGGTGATCCACCACGCCAGTTACACCACCTGCCAGCGTCAACCGGGGCCGAACTGGTTGCCCGACTGGATTTTGAACACCGACACACTGACTATCGATAACGCCCAAGACACCGGTGTGGCCCAGGGGGCCCTGCTCAGTTTTAAGGGACTGCCGTTGTTGCCGGTGCCTTACCTCAGCTTTCCGCTCAGCGACCGCCGAAAATCCGGATTTTTGCCGCCCACTGTGGGGCTGGACAACGACAACGGCTTGGAGGTCACCTCGCCCTACTACTGGAACCTAGCCCCCAACCGTGACACCACGTTCACCCCCACACTGATGACCAAGCGCGGGGTCAACTTGGCGACCACGTTGCGCTATCTGGAGGCTGACCATTCTGGCAATGTACAGCTTGACTGGATGCCTGACGACAGCTTGCGCCAGTCCGACCGGTGGGGTATTGCCCTGGATGCCCGGGCCGATCTGGCCAGTCCATGGGCTGACCATGGGACGCGTTTTGACCTGCATATCAACCGCGTGGGCGACGATAATTATTGGCGGGACTTTACCCACACCCAGGCATCCCAGACCCAGCGCTTGTTAGCCAATGATGCCAGGTTTGACTGGACTGCCGGCAGTGTGACCAGCACAGTGCGTCTGCTGAAGTGGCAAACCTTGCAGGACATCACCGCGCCAATCACACCGCCCTATGACCGTCTGCCACAGGTGTCCACCCGCTATGTGCGTACGGCGGTTTATGGGTTTGACTATGCAGCGACGGCAGACTTCACGCGTTTTCAGGCCGATGCGGTGCGCACTGGTCAGCCCAACGGTCAGCGCATGTTGGGCCTGATGCAGGTGGCCTATCCCGTAACAGCCCCGTTTGGTTTTATCAAACCTCAATGGCAATGGCATGCCACCAGTTACCAGTTGGAAACCCCTTTGGCCAATGGGGACACTTCGGCCGTCAGGACGCTGCCCACCTTCAGTCTGGACAGCGGTCTGGTGTTGGAGCGTGATACCTCACTATTTGGCCATGCACTGCGCCAAACCCTCGAACCTCGGGCGTTTTATGTCAGAACCCCCTACCGTGATCAGCGTTGGCTGCCTAACTATGACTCCGGGGCCAACGACTTTAATTTGTCGACGATCTATTCCGGGAATGCCTTTGTGGGCAATGATCGCATCTCGGACAGTAATTTGCTCACACTGGGGGTAACCACCCGCTGGCTTAGCCCTGACACAGGGGCCGAGGCCGCACGGCTGGGGCTGGCGCAGCGGCTGCGTTTTACCGAGCAAAGCGTCACATTGCCAGGCGGTGCACCTGCATATGACCGCATCAGCGATCTGTTGCTAGGCGGGTTGGTCAACTGGAATCCGCAATGGTCTTTTGGTGGTACCGTGCAATTTAACCCCACGACGGAGCAGTCGGTGCGATCTACACTGGAGGCCCACTACAACCCCGGCAGTTACCGCAGCTTGACGGCGGCGTACCGTTACCAGCGAGATTCAAGCGAGCAGATCGACCTGGGCTGGCAATGGCCACTGTCAGATTGGGGGCGTAGAGCGGTTCAAAATTTTGGCCCTGGTGTGCAGCGCTGGTACAGTGTCGGGCGTTTGAACTTTAGCATGAACGAGAGCAAGCTGGTCGACTCTATCCTGGGTTTTGAATACGACGCAGGCTGCTGGCTGGCACGCATCGTCCTAGAGCGTCTTCAAACCAGCACCGAGAAGGCCAGCCAGCGCGTCATGTTTCAATTGGAACTGACAGGATTTGTGCGCTTGGGTGTCAGCCCCCTCAAGTCTCTCAAGGACAATATCCCCAACTACCAGTACTTGCATGATCCCGCCAGCGTACCCAGCCGCTTTAACAACTACCTATAACCCAATCACGAGATTTCCCGACCATGATCACCCGTTGTTTCAGATTTTTGACTTGCGCCAGATGGATCATCTGGATTTTGTTGGCGCTTCTGGCCCTTGATCCGGCGCGTGCGCAGGGTCTGAAATTGCAATTCAGCCCTGTTTTGCCGGGCGATACCACCGCCCCCCAAAGTCGTGCTGACTACATTGTGGCTGTGGTGAATTCTGAGCCTGTCACCAACAATGACGTGCGCCGCGAAATGCAGCACGTCCTGCTACAGATGGCGCAACAGCACAAGCCCTTGCCCCGTACCCAGTCACTGGCAGTAGAGGTTCTGGACGGGCTGATCGGGGACAAGGTGCAGCTTCAGATGGCACATGAAATCGGTCTGAGAGCCGACGAATCAGCCATTGACCAGGCGGAGCAGTCCATGGCGCTGCAAAACCATACCAGCGTCGCAGAGTTACGCAGTCAGGTTGAACGCAGCGGCTTGTCCGTCAGCCAGTTTCGTGCCCAGTTGCGTGACCGCATCCTGCTGCAACGTCTGCGTGAACGTGAAATAGAGCCAAAGGTACAGGTGTCAGTCCAGGATGTTGACCAGTATGTACATGATCAGGAAAACAACCCGGATCGCAGCAAAATTTACATCAATCTGGCGCAGATTCTGATCAGTGTGCCAGAGACCGCCAGCGATGTGCAGACAGAGGCGCTTAAGGCACGTGCTTTGCGTGCCCAAAAACGTGCCCAGGCCGGCGAAGATTTTGCCGCGCTGGTGCGTGAATTTTCAGATGCCAAGGACATGTCCAATGGCGGTCAAATGGGGCAGCGCACCGCCGACCGCTATCCAGCATTGCTGGTGGATGCAACTTTTCAATTGTCAGTGGGGGATGTCTCGGCCTTGGTCAGCTCACCGGCGGGGTTTCATATCTTGAAAGTGATCGAAAAGATCAACCCGGCCATGCCTACGATGGCCGTCACGCAAACCCATGTGCGCCATATCCTGATTCAACCGTCGGCCAAATTAAGCAAGGCGGCCATTGCGACCAAACTGACGGAGCTAAAAAAACGGGTGGTTTCCGGTCAGGCGGATTTTGCGGACCTGGCCCGGGACTATTCGCACGATGCCAGTGCCGCCCAAGGGGGAGACCTTGGCTGGGCTAACCCTGGGGCGTTTGTGCCAGAGTTTGAAGAGGTGATGAATCAACTGGCACCTGGCGAGCTGAGCGACCCCCTGGTATCGCGCTTTGGTGTGCATTTGATCCAGCTTGTTGAGCGCCGTCGCGCCACCTTGGGACGTGCCGAACAGCGAGAGGCTGTGCGGCATCTGTTGCGAGAGAAAAAACTGGACGAGGCCTACCGTGCGTGGGTGGTGGACTTGCGTGGTCGCGCTTACGTTGAAATGCGAGAAGCTCCTCAATAGGCCATCAATCGTCTCAGGTTTGCGTTTTGAAGATGCATGTCGCCCGAAAGCGTTTTGGCCAGCATTTTTTGACAGACCATGGCGTGATCGATGCCATGGTGACTGCCATCGCGCCCGTAGCAGGCCAGATGATGATTGAGATTGGCCCGGGTTTGGCAGCCCTGACCCGTCCCCTGGTTGAACGTCTGGGTGCTCTGACCGTGATTGAACTTGACAGAGACCTGGCCCATCGGCTGCGCACTGATCCTCGCCTGTCGGTCATTGCAGCCGATGTGCTCAGAGTCAACATCACGGAGATAGCGCGGGCATCAAGCGTTATCAAGGTACGGATTGTTGGCAATCTGCCCTACAACATCTCAACTTCGGTACTGTTCCATTTGCTGGACCACGTGGCGGTGGTTGCCGACCAGCACGTGATGCTGCAAAAAGAAGTAGTGGACCGCATGGTGGCGCAGCCGTCCACAGCGGCTTATGGCAGATTGAGCGTGATGCTGCAATGGCGCTACGACATGGCGTGTGTGCTGCAAGTGGGTCCGGGCAGCTTTAGCCCCCCGCCCCGGGTACACAGTGCCGTGGTGCGCATGACACCCCGCCACCACCCTGCGCCCATCGATCAGCCTCTGCTCAGTGAGGTGGTCAGGGTGGCCTTTAGCCAACGCCGAAAACTGTTGCGCCACACCCTGGGCCAGTGGCTGGACCAACACAACTTTGCGGGCCAATTTGATGCCCATCGCCGGGCCGAGGAAGTGCCCGTGGATGAGTATCTAAGACTGGTGGCAACGCTGATGGAAGCGCTGGTGTCAACACGGGATCAAGGTGTCCAATAACTGGTGTTAAACGGACTGCTCATGCGCAGTGCCTGCGGCGAAATATCCAACAGTTTGTCGGTAGGCAGTTTTTCGCCAACTGTGGCAACCCCCTCTGCGGCTTTGGCGCTGCCGCTGGCAGCGACGTGACTCCCATCGCGGTCGGCGTGACGGGTGCGGGCACTGCGGGCGACTGAAAAAGAATAAAAACATCGAAAAGATACTTTGCGGTCGCCCCAATACTCTGCGGCATCTCTGAAAATATCCACAAGCTGCTCTCGGGCTTCTTTGTCAAACTTGGTGTTGGCAGGGATGTGCTCCAGCACCACAACAAAACCGGTTTGCAGACCGGCTCGGTGAATGGGGTCGGTGATACTGTCATAGAGGGAATCAAAATTTTTGCCGATGTGCATGGGCAGCGCGAACTGCTGACCGATCATGTCAAGCACCTCCTGGCGGGTTTGGGCATCGCCCAGATTGGCATATAAAAAGTGATGATTAAGGGCATTGGCAGCATCTTGTAAATCCTGTACCCTGAAAGCCCTGATCGATTGGACGATGTTGGACTGCATACTGCGCAAATGGGATTTTGCGGAGACTTTGGGGGGCGTATCAAGAGTATGGTCAGATAACATGGTGGTTTTCCTTTTCTACATAAAAATCATTAGGCGACCCAAAGCAACAACGGGGAGCATGCCAAGGGTCATCATGGTTATCAGGGGTTATCAAGCAACAGGGTGGAGGCTTTCAAATGCAAGGCACAATCTGGCTGTTTAGCAAACAGCATATGCCCGTTGTGCCCGTTGTGCCCGTTGTTGGCAAATACCACGCCATCTGTGGGACTGGTAAAACCGATACCCTGGTACATCCGTGCGAATATGTGAAGGCCATAAGGGGGGGTATAAGGGTGATCCACCAACGTGATCGCCGTTGGCCGATCAACCCGTTCGACAGCAAAGTGCCAAACGCAGCACAGGGCAGACCGGACGGGGTTGCCCGCAGCATCAAGACAGAATCAAAAAACACGTAGCGAAACCCGATGGGCCAGGGTTAGGCACAGCGCTGGTGCGTACCATTTGACTGAATTTTGGACTGAAGGACTGAGCACATGAACATAAATCCTGAGCATACCAAGACCCAATTGGCCCTGAGAGAAGGATTGTCGCGACTTTGTCATCAAAACACAAGGCAGAAGATACGCTGAAAAGCGCGTGTTATGTATGTTTTATGTCCAGAAAGAACAGTTTGTACGCTACGTATGACAATTTACTGAGGTATGAATGAGACTGTTTTTCATAGATAAGCTATTGATTTCAATCGTATTTTTGTGAACACTGTAGGACAGCTAGGTTCTGCGTGGAATCAGTGACAAAAACTCTCGTCGCAAATGAGCATCAGTCAAAAAGCGACCGCGCATGACAGAGTTCATCATCAGACTGTCTTGGTCTTTGACACCGCGCCAACCCATGCAAAAGTGAGTGGCCTCCATGACCACCGCCAAGCCATCGGGTCGGGTTTTTTCCTCGATCAGGTTAGCCAACTGCACCACAGCCTCTTCTTGAATCTGCGGTCGCCCCATGACCCACTCGGCCAGCCTGGCGTATTTGGACAGGCCAATGACGTTGGTCATGTCGTTAGGCAATAAACCCACCCAAAGCTTTCCGATGATGGGGCAAAGATGGTGACTGCAAGCGCTGCGCACCGTGATGGGGCCGACGATCATCAGTTCATTGAGATGCACTGCATTGGGAAACTCGGTGATGGCGGGTGCCGGAACATAGCGTCCCTTAAACACCTCTTGCAGGTACATCCGCGCAACGCGCCTGGCGGTGCCATCCGTGTTGTGATCGTGTTCGGTGTCGATCACCAAGCTGCTCAAGACTCCGAGCATTTTGTCCTCCAGCTCAGCGAGCAAAAGGTCAAACTCGCCAGGCAAGATGTAGTCTGCAATGTTGTCGTTGGCATAAAAGCGCTGCCCGGCGGCCTGCAAGCGCTCCTTGATCCGAAGAGACACCGGAGGGATACCGTCCGTGTCGTTCGTGCGCACGGGGGTGGGATTTTGCATAAAGTCAGGCCAGCGCCTGCTGCAATTCTCCGTTCTCGAACATCTGTGCCATGATGTCCGAGCCTCCGATAAATTTGCCCTTAAGGTAGAGCTGCGGCAAGGTGGGCCAGTTGCTATAGGTCTTGATACCGGTGCGAATGGCATCATCCTCTAGCACATTGACGGTCTTGATGGCTTTAGAGTCAACCCCACAGGCTTTCAGGATTTGCACAGCCCGTCCCGAAAAGCCGCATTGTGGAAAGCTGGCGCTGCCCTTCATGAACAGCAAAATGTCGTTGTGCTTGACCAGGTCGTCAATGCGTTGTTGGATGTCGATCATTCCCAAAAGTCCCATGAAAAAGAGATCGCGGATTATCCTAGATTCATCGGTTTGAAACGTGCGAGTAGGCCGCTGGTGACTGAGCGTAGCTCTTGTTGGCAAAGTGAAACGAGACCTTCACGGTAGGGCATCCCCCCCTGTGTCTGATCCGTGGGTCGATGGGGGCAAAATCCATCGTCTCGATGTCAAAACGCGGTCAAAATAGGCCCTCTATTCCCGCTGCACCTTAGCGGGCACTCTGACCGTCCTTTGGTAATCATGCACATGGTGTCCATGTTTCCTTTTCTAACCCCCAGCCCCGCGCCTGCCGATGGGTCATCAGATGCACTTCTGGCCTCGCCCAACCCTACCGGCGGTGGTCACCCGCTTGATGCCCTGACCTTAGGGGCGTTTTCTGCCCAAACGTCAAGCGACCGCACGGCTTGCATCCGCGCCTGGCTCGCCAGCGGTCCAGGGGCGGATCAAATCCAACTGGTTTTTAAAGAACTCAGCGGCAAAGACAAGGGTGCGGCCCGTCTTCTGCGCGAAAAACTTGACGATATCAAGCGCAGCAAAACCCAGATCAACCTAGCGCAGGAGTGGGCTGAGCGTGCTCAGTCCCTGCTGGGACTGACAAAGCTCAATCTCGCCGATGCATTGGCCTGGCAGCGCGATGCCGCTAAGGCCGGTGCCCCTTTGAGCAAAGAGCCTCTGGCCGGTTTGAAAACCTTGCTGGTTGAGCGCATCAAAGCCATCGAAGACTTGCAAAACCGTGTTCAGGTTCAGCGTGAGGCCGCTGTGTTGCTCTCTCAGCGCATTGAGCTATTGAGCACCAAGCCCTGGCGAGATGCGCAGTCCGCGCAGGTTCCGTTGCAGGCTGACATCCTGCACTGGCAGTCTGAGGTGACGGCATTGACCGATGATGCCCAATGGGCCAGTGTCGATGTCCGGTTTGTGACCATGCTACAGGCCTCGCAAGCGCAATTGCTTTTGGTGTGGGGTGCTTTTAACGAGGCTTTGGTGGCTACGGTCGCAGCCTCACAGGATGCCACAGCCGTATTGCCCAATGTGCCGGTCTGGGCCGATGAACTGCGTCAGGTGCGTGATGCCGCAGCAGACCTTGTGCGGCCTGCCCGTCTTAAAGTCGACCCTGAAATCAAGGCGAGGGCAACCTCCGCAGTGCGAGAAGCGCTGTCCACATTGGAGCAAGAAGTCACCCAGGGCCATGGTAAAGCCAGCGCCGGTGCTGCCAATGCATTGCGCTCTGCCCTGAAAGACTTTGGCAAGGTCATTGATGACAAGCTAGAAAATCAAGCTCATGCTGCTCTGGCTGCTGCCGGTGAACTAGAAGGCTGGCAGCGTTGGCGTGCTGACCAGTTGCGTACCGAGCTTGTCACTCGGGCCGAGGACCTACTGCACCGACCAGAGGGTCAGGCCATCGGTGGGCGCAAGATGCAAGACCACTTGCGGGCCTTGCGTGAGCAATGGAAACTGAGCGACCAAGGCGGTATGCCTAACCACAGTCTCTGGAAGCGGTTTGATGATGCGTGCAATGAGGCTCACAAGGTGGTTGAAGCTTGGCAAGAGCGCCTCAAACTTGAAGCATCCGAGCACCGAGCTCAGCGTTTGGGACTGATCGAGGAGTTGCGCATCTGGACTGCTGCCAATCCTACTGCGACTGCGGGTGACTGGAAGGGGTTTAACCGTGCTTTGCACCAGTTTGGAGACCGCTGGCGCGAATCCGGCCACATCGGCGAGAAGCTTTTTGCCGAGCTTCAGCCCCTGTGGCAGGCTGCCTTTGATTTGGCCTTGCAGCCACTCAAAACTCTCCAGGCTGGTAGTCTGGACGCACGTCAGGCCATGATCGACGAGGCCCGTGTTCTTTGTTCGGATGCCACCTTGCGCTTGGATGCCATCAAGTCCCTGCAACAACGCTGGCAGGCTGAGGCCCAGCGGGTGCCCATAGATCGCCGCCAGGAGCAAAAGCTGTGGGATGCCTTTCGCCAGCCTATCGACGATGCGTTCAACCGCAAAACGCTTGAGCGTGAAAAATCTCAGGCAGCACTGAATGCATATGACCAAGCAGTGATGAGTGCTGCCCACGCTCTACAGACTGTTTGCACGTCGGGTGATGCCCAGGCCATCCGTGCGGCCATGGCGGATCTTGAGCAGGCCGTGCAAAGGCAGTCGCCAAGTTATGTTGACCCTCAGACCGTTACCGATGTGTCCGCAGAAACCTCATCCGTAGCGTCCGCTGACTCTGTGCTGGCGGCCTCAGATGCAATGGACGGTCGGACGATTTCTGAGTCCATCGCTGCATCGATGCCCGTGCCCCCGTCTAGGCAGGTAGTTGCCGTTCGGGGCGATGACCGTCCTGGCCAAAAGATCACCCCATCCAAGCTGCGTGCTAGCAATTTTGGCAGTCGTCAGGATGCCGGGCGTGTGGGCGCAACCGACACCCGCAGCAGGTCTGCCGACTCAGGCCAGCGACCCTCGCTATCGGACAGGGGGAATCGCCCTAATTCACGCCCTGCCACATTCAACCACCCCGCGGTGGCCCCAGATATGCGCCACGATGCCCCACGTCTTGGAGACTCGGCTTATAAGGCACAGCGCAATGCGTTTGAACAGGCTCAGCTTGCTTTGCGCCAATTGGCGGCACAGGCGCACGGCCAGTCACTGACCCACCTTTTGTCTGCATGGCAAGACCGTACACCAGACCATCTCCCCACTGTGCAGGACATGGGCAGCAGGGTGACACCTGCGATGCGCGGCCACTGGGTTAGGGCCATCACCTTGCCCCCTGCGAGTGAGGGGCATGATGCCTTGACTGCTCTGCTGCGCCTCGAGATCGCCTCCCAAACTCCCACACCTGCCGCGTATCAGAATGCCCGCCGCCAGTTGCAATTGCAGATGTTGACGCGTCGCAATGACCCTGCACCGGATCAAACCTGGGGCCAAGACACCGCGACGGTCCTGTCGGCCCCGTTTGATACGCACTTGTCCGACCGCTTGCAAACGGTGCTCAAAGTCCTGCTAAAACCCCACGATCGTTCTTTCTGATGCCTCCGCCATGTCTGCACCCGATACGCCACTGCCATTGGACACCCCCCTGTTTGATGTCTATGCTTCATTGCCCACCAATACGTCCGTTGATGCGATCGACCCCCTCACTTTGGGCAATGCGGGGCTGTCGCCCGATCGGGTAGAGGCCTTGTTGCAAGCCTTTCGCAATGGTCCTAGAGCCAAAATCGGGGCATCAGTGACCCAGGAACGCAGCGAAAAAGCCAAGGCTTTATTTGCCAAAACCGGCTTGGTGATCTCTGTTGAGCCTCTGCTGGGCTTGGCCGCTGCTGCTCCCACAATGGATGATGGCCTCGTTGCGTGCCCCGCTTGCGACCGTCGCGTGGCCTTGCCCGATAACCGCCAGTGCCCTGCATGCGGTGTCTTCGTCGATAAGGTCGATGAGGCTTTTTTGCTTAAACGCAAAATCATGCAGCAAGAGCGAGCCAAGATCGAGTTTTCGGTCGCACGGGAGACCAGCGAAGCCGACAAGAAATCCCGCCAGTCACTTGAGGCCGCCCTGCGGGCCAAAATTCGCGATGAGCTTGAGGCCGAATATGGCTTACAGCGCGGTGGAAGCGATTTGTTTCAAGGCAAGGCCGGCCTGCTCAGAGCCGCAGGGCTGTTGGGTCTGATGGCCCTGGCTTTTGCGGGCGGACAAAACCTGCCGTCCGTTGAACTGCCCTGGGGCAAAAAAACAACCAGTGCGGCCAGTGTAGACAAAATGTTACAAAACAGCCTTGGGACCAGTGGGGTCGGCAGTCCTGCTTCTGTGGCATCCGAGGCCGTATTGGCCTCTGTTGCCTCTGACGATATTGCCAACGACCCCATGATGCAGGCGATTGGCGGCCACCGGGTGGGGGCCAAGGGTTTGAGCATAGAGCAGGCCCTGAGTGCCATCAGCGTCATCACCAAATCTGCCCCATTGCATACCGCTAACGTTAACGCTAATGGCGCACCGGTATCAGCAAGTGCCACAGACACGTTAGGCAATGCAGATGTTGCCCCGAGTGCGGTCTCTGCCACTGCGGCTGTGACTGTGCCCCCTGCAATCAAGCTGGCCATGCAGACTGAATTTGCGGTCACCTTGGCCTCACTGGGCCAGTCGGGCCGTGCTCGCGGCGTTCTTCAGGCCATCACCACCCCTGTGTCTCACAAGAAACAAAACTCACTGTCCCAGATTTTCAGGTTCCTGCTGCCACTGGTGTAAGCACAAAGCCCAGTGTTGTGGCCCGACGTTTGAGTGCAGCCACACTGCGTGCAAGCTGCTGTTCTTCGTAGTGCTCACAAGAAACAAAACTCACTGTCCCAGATTTTCAGGCTCCTGCTGC
>CAIJOK010000019.1 GCA_903822205.1 uncultured beta proteobacterium
TCTGTTTGGTTCTCCGTTTCCTGATGTCTTTGAATGGCTAATCGGCCAAATGGGTGAGCTTCCACGGCCAAGAAAACCACGTGAGCGAATAAAACGTAACCCATTGATATTGCAAGGTGTCCCGCTTTAAGTGGGAAGCCAGCGATACGAATGGGGCGTTTGGCCGTTGACAATGCATTCAAAGGAATGGGACTGGGTGGTGCATTATTGGCTGACGCACTGACACGTTCAACGTGCTCTGAGATTGCAGCATACGCATTGTTGGTCGATGCAATAGATGATTCAGCCGCCGCCTTTTACAAGCATCATGGACTTGCGGCGTTACCCAATCAAGCGATGAAATTGTTTTTGCCACTCGCCACAGTGACAATGATTGCGCCTCTGTGATGAATTCAAAACTTGGTGATACGAATGACTGAAAGTTCAAAAGAGTCACGCGAGCGATGCACTTCGTCCCTCAGCGCATCCTATCGTGTGCATCTGATGACCTTAAAAAATGCTGCAACCAAAGAAATCCTCACATGTGGATAGGTTGTAGGTTCGACACGCAACATTCATTCGGACACTTGGGCGGGGCTTGAAGTCGATCGATTTGGCCTCACCTTGTCACCATCCAGTTCACAGGGACATCATCATGCGAATCGACAAGCTCACCACCAAATTTCAAGAGGCCTTAAGCGATGCACAGTCGCTTGCGCTGAGCAACGACCACGCATTTATCGAACCCGCCCACCTGCTGGCTGCCATGCTCAAGCAGGACGATGGCCCCCGCGCCTTGCTGCAACGTGCCGGTGTCCATGTGGCAGGCCTGGCGCAGGCGGCAGACGTTGCTATCCATAAATTGCCCCAGGTGACGGGGCCGGGCCAGGAACAGGTGCAGGTCAGCCGCGACATGGTGCCTTTGCTGCAAGCGGCTGAAAAAGAGGCACTCAAACGCGGTGACAAGTTTGTGGCCGGTGAAATGTTTTTGTTGGCCATCACCGACAGCAAACACGACATTGCGCGCATGGCCCGCGACCACGGCCTAACGCGCAAAAGCCTGGAGGCCGCGATCGATGCTGTGCGCGGTGGCCAAAACGTCGATAGCGCCGATGCCGAAGATCAGCGTGAATCGCTCCAAAAGTACTGCTTGGACCTGACCGAACGTGCCCGTCTGGGCAAGCTTGACCCCGTCATTGGCCGCGACGATGAAATTCGCCGCGCCATTCAGGTGCTGCAACGTCGCACCAAGAACAACCCCGTGCTGATCGGCGAGCCTGGCGTGGGCAAAACTGCCATCGTCGAGGGCCTGGCCCAGCGCATCGTGGCCGGCGAGGTGCCTGAGTCGCTCAAAGGCAAACGGGTGTTGTCGCTGGACATGGCATCGCTGTTAGCCGGTGCCAAATTTAGGGGCGAGTTTGAAGAGCGGCTTAAAAACGTGCTCAAGGATTTGGCCAAGGACGAGGGGCAAACCATTGTTTTTATTGATGAATTGCACACCATGGTGGGGGCCGGCAAGGCCGAAGGCGCGATGGATGCTGGCAATATGCTTAAACCCGCTTTGGCCCGTGGCGACTTGCACTGTGTGGGGGCCACTACGCTGGACGAATACCGCAAATACATAGAAAAAGACGCGGCGCTGGAGCGGCGGTTTCAAAAAATTTTGGTGGGTGAGCCTTCGGTTGAGGCCACGATTGCCATTTTGCGGGGCTTGCAAGCCCGTTATGAAACCCACCACGGCGTGCAGATCACCGACCCCGCCATCGTCGCAGCGGCTGAGCTGAGTCACCGTTACATCACCGATCGGTTTTTACCCGACAAGGCGATCGACCTGATCGACGAGGCTGCGTCCAAAATCAAGATTGAACTCGATTCAAAGCCCGAGGTCATGGACAAAAAAGACCGCCGTCTGATCCAGTTGCAGATCGAACGAGAGGCCGTCAAGCGTGAAAAAGACGAAGCCTCGCAAAAGCGGCTGGAGTTGATCAACGATGAAATTGCCGCACTGCAACGAGAAATTGCCGACCTGGACGAGCTGTGGAAGGCCGAAAAGGCCCAGGCCCAGGGGTCAAAAACCATCATGCAGGAGGTTGAGCGGCTCCGCGTTCAGATCGAGGCCCTCACCCGCAAGGGCGATTTCAACAAAGCCGGCGAGCTGCGTTATGGTCGTTTGCCCGCGCTAGAAAAACAGCTCAAAGACACCCAGGCGCAAGAGTCAGGCAGGGCACAAAATGCCAAGGACGGCAGCCGTCAGCCCTTGCTGCGCACCCTGGTGGGGGCCGAGGAAATCGCCGAGGTGGTCAGCCGTGCCACTGGCATTCCGGTGGCCAAAATGCTGCAAGGCGAGCGCGACAAACTGTTGCAGATGGAGGCTCAATTACGGCAGCGCGTGGTGGGCCAAGACGAGGCCATCGCAGCCGTCTCCAACGCCATACGTCGCTCACGCTCTGGTCTGTCTGACCCCAACCGCCCCACAGGCTCGTTTTTGTTCTTAGGCCCCACGGGCGTGGGCAAGACTGAGCTTTGCAAGGCGCTGGCCGGCTTTTTGTTTGACGCAGACGATCACATGGTGCGCATCGACATGAGTGAATTTATGGAAAAGCACTCGGTTGCCCGTTTGATCGGCGCGCCGCCAGGCTACGTGGGCTATGAAGAGGGCGGCCATCTGACCGAGGCTGTCCGGCGCAAACCTTACAGTGTGCTGCTGCTCGACGAGATTGAAAAAGCCCACCCTGATGTTTTTAACGTGCTGCTGCAAGTGTTGGACGATGGCCGGCTGACCGACGGGCAGGGGCGAACGGTCGATTTCAAAAACACCGTCATCGTGATGACCAGCAACATGGGGTCTCAGATGATTCAGAGCATGGTGGGTCAAGATGATGAAGACATCAAGGATGCCGTGACCGATGAATTGAAGAACCACTTCAGGCCTGAGTTTTTGAATCGCATCGACGAGACCGTGGTGTTTCATGCCCTGGATGCCGCCCATATTGCCCAAATCGCCCTCATTCAGATTCAGGTTTTGCATGAGCGCTTAGGCAAGATGGACTTGACGATCAAACTCTCAAACGCCGCGCTGAGTGAGCTGGCCAAATTGGGGTTTGACCCCTTGTTTGGGGCCAGGCCGCTTAAACGTGCCATTCAGCAGCGCATTGAAAACCCGTTGTCCAAACTGCTGCTGGAGGGTCGATTTGCGCCCAAAGACACCATCATGGTCAGCGTGGACCCGATCACATCGCCTGGGCAGTTCAAGTTTGATGCCGCCTAATCCAATGGCTGAAAAGCCGTCACAAACGCCAATCGAAATGAAGTGACCATGAAATTTACAGACCAATTGCACCAGGCCAGCCTGAAAAACAATTCGATGCTGTGCGTGGGGCTTGACCCCGACCCTGCTCGTTTTCCGGCTGCCTTTCGGGGCGATGTCTATCGCATTTTTGATTTTTGTGCGGCCATTGTCGATGCCACGGCAGACCTGGTGGTGGCGTTCAAGCCTCAGATCGCTTACTTTGCTGCCCATGGTGCTGAGGCCCAGTTGGAGCGATTGATACGGCACATTCGCAGCACAGCGCCCGCTGTTCCGGTGATACTGGATGCCAAGCGTGGTGACATTGGTAGCACCGCCACGCAATACGCCATTGAGGCTTTTGAGCGTTACGGGGCTGATGCGGTGACTCTGTCGCCGTTCATGGGGTTCGATTCGATACAGCCCTATCTACAGTACCACGACAAGGGCGCATTTTTGTTGTGCCGCACGTCCAACCCTGGGGGCGACGATTTTCAAAGCCAGCGACTTTTGGACATGCCTGGGATGCCCACTTTGTTTGAACACATTGCCCAACTGGCGCAAGGGCCGTGGAATGTGAATGGGCAGTTGGGTCTGGTGGTGGGGGCCACGTACCCGGCAGACATTGAGCGCGTTCGGGCTGTAGCGCCCACTTTACCGTTGTTGATCCCGGGGGTTGGGGCGCAGGGCGGCGACGCTGCGGCCACTGTGCGTGCAGGCTGGCGGCCTGATGGGCCGGTTATCGTCAATTCTTCACGGGCCATTTTGTACGCATCCGATGCGGCTGATTTTACGGATGCGGCCCGTGCAGAGGCGATCATCGCTCGCGACAGCTTAAGGCAAGCCGGATACACTGTGTCGTAGGGGCGAAGATGATTTTCAACCGCATTCTTAGTTTTGTAATGATTGCCTTATTCTGTTTTACGTCCAGTCAAACAGTATGGGCCGTTGATTCTGTGCGTGATCAAGAAATTGCCCAATGTCTATCGGGTGAAATATCCACCTGGGGTGATGGCAGCGATAGGTCGGTGGCAGGTACACCCCTTGTTTTTAAATACCAGCACGATTCTGCGCCGGCTTGGTTTACGAGGGCAACCGTTTTGTCAGCCATTCAAAAGTCTGTCACCTCTTGGGCCAGATGTGGACTATCCTTAAGTGTTGCGGCTGACGCGGGCAGTCCGGCGGTTTCTGGGACTGTGGTCAGGGTTTTGTGGAGCGACGCAGGCAGTCGCAATAACTTTGGACTGGCCAACCTGGGTGACAAAACTTTGTCATTGGGGCCTGCTGCTTTTCAGATGCTTAAAACCCGCAACCCCAGCTATGATGCCAGCCAGACCCTACAGATGGTGATTTCTCATGAGATGGGGCATTTTATGGGGGTGATGTCACATTCAAGGCGCTGTGTGGATGTCACGTCCTACTATAACGACGGCAAAGGGCAAACCTGTTATACCCGTGGTGGAGGCACCATGCCAACAGGGGTGGAGTATCGATCCAGTTTGCCCACAGCGTGTGATATTCAACGTTGTCGGTTGGTGAATCATTTTGCTAATCCGTGATATTTAATGATGCGTTTTTAATTGTATTTTTGTTTTTTTATTTGAGGAGATGACGATGAACTATTTTCCAAGCCATTTTTCACTGAATTTCATAATCACTCGCAGGCTAATCCAATGGCTGTTGGTGGCCGCCATGATGGGCGCGGGACTGGCCTTGGCGCAGACTGAGCCAACCCTCGCTCAGGTCTATGCGACGGCGCAGTCGGGCAAGATCGATCAAGCGCAGATCATGATCCAGCAGGTACTGATCTCGCACCCCAACAGTGCCAAGGCCTATTTTGTGCAAAGTGAGCTTTTTGCGCGGCAAGGCGACCTGGCCCGTGCACGTGAAGCTCTGCAAACGGCCGACAAACTGGCCCCGGGCTTGCCGTTTGCCAAGGCTGCCTCCGTCCAGGCTTTGCGGGCGCAGTTAGGGGCAGTACGCGCTTCATCCAACAACGGCACTACTGTCACGCATTCTGTTGCGGCAGCAGACCCTGATAAGCGGTCGTCGTGGGTGCTGCCCCTGATGTTGTCCGTGGGGGTGATTGCCTTGGGGTATTTTTTCTTTCGCAAAAAAGAGCCTGATGCGTCTATGCCGCAGTCTGGCATGGCCCCCCAGAACAGTCTGAATGGCCCGTCCACTTATGGCCCGCCGTCTGCTTATCCCAACTATCCCAATCAAGGCACGGGCAATATGCAGCAGCCGTATGGGCAGCCTCCTTACGGCGGCGGTGGTCAGCCTTACGGTCAGGCTCCTGGCACTGGCTTGGGTGGTCGCATCATGGGTGGCGTGGCGACGGGTTTGGCTGTGGGCGCGGGTTTTATGGCGGCAGAGGCCATCGGCAAAAGTCTGATGGGTGGCAGCGACCACAACGCCAATACGGGGTCAAGCGCCTCGAACTACCAGTCGGTGGACCAAAATGCCGACATGGGCGGCCAAGGCTTCGGGGTCAGTGATGGCGGATCGTGGGACGATGGTGGTGGCATCGACGCAGGCGGCGGGGACTGGGACAACTGACCACTTCCCACTGCCCCCCCGTGACCGCTTACTCTTACCAGGCTCTCGATGCCGACGGCAAAACCCGCAAGGGTGTGATCGACGCAGATTCAGCCAAATCTGCTCGGGGTCTGTTACGCAGCCAGGCACTGGTACCTCTGTCGGTGCAGGCGCTGGGGGCTGGTCAGGGCTTGGTGGCCGCTGGGGCGCGGCGTACCAAACGGGTCTTTAATACAACCACACGCACGATCTGGACGCGCCAGTTGGCCGGACTGGTCAGCTCAGGTCTGCCCCTGGAGCGTGCACTGGCATCCTTGGCCGACGAGGCAGAGAGACCGTCTGAGCGCGAGCTTGTCGCCACTTTGCGTTCCGAGGTTAACGGCGGTACGTCGTTTGCCCGGGCTTTGTCCCAGCACCCAGCCGAGTTTGCTGACATTTATGTGGCGGTGATCGGTGCAGGCGAGCAAAGCGGCAATCTGGGTCTGGTGCTTGAGCGACTGGCCGATGATCTGGAGAACCAGCAGGCATTGCAGGCCAAGCTGCTGGGCGCGGCCCTCTACCCCGCCATCGTATCGCTGGTGGCGGTGGTTATCGTGTTGTTTTTGGTCACCTATGTGGTGCCGCAGGTGGCACATGTGTTTGCCGGCAGCAAGCGTGCCCTGCCTTTGCTGACGGTCATCATGATCGGCATCAGTAGCTTTGTTCGTAGCTACGGCTGGCTGATGCTGACGGTCGCCGTCATGGGCACGCTGGGGCTGCGTGCGGCATTGTCCAATGCCCCGTTTCGCCAAAAGTTTGATGCTGCCTGGCTCAATCTGCCTTTGTTGGGCAGGATGTCGCGCAGTTATAACTCCGCACGCTTTGCGAGCACTTTGGCCATGCTGGCCGCATCGGGTGTGCCTATTTTGAAGGCGCTGCACGCAGCATCTCAGACGCTGTCCAACCAAGCCATGCGTACCGATGCCGAGGATGCCCTGGTGCTCGTGCGCGAGGGCGCGCCGCTGGCATCGGCGTTGGCGCAAAAAAAACGCTTTCCGGGTTTGTTGGCGATGTTTGCGCGTCTGGGAGAGCAAACGGGCCAGTTGCCGGTCATGCTGGACAGGGCCGCCAAACAACTGGGCGTGGAGGTTCAACGCCGTGCCATGCAGTTGGCCACCCTGCTGGAGCCTCTGCTGATCGTGGCGATGGGGCTGGTGGTCATGCTGATCGTTCTAGCGGTGTTAATGCCCATCATTCAGATGAATCAACTGGTCAAATAGTCAGTCATCTCCTCATTTTGCGCGTTGCGCGGGGCTTGACATTCATGACAATGCCTACAATTTTGCTATTATTTTTGAATTCTTTCACGTCAAACTGGGTGATCCACTTTGCGCACGTAAGACATCGCAGCACGGGGCGACACATTGAGCAGCCGTGCAATGTCCTCGATATCGTCAGGCAGCGCGGCATTGTTCCAGCCATGCATGGTGTGCCGGGCCAGGCGTACTGCCAGCACCACGTTCAAAACACTGGGATGGTTGGCATGGCGGTCGTCGCTGATGTTGATCAAAAGCTCAGGCATGTGCCACAGTTTCATCAGGGATTGGCGCAAGTCGTTGATCTCAATGCCCAAAACCCCGCGCTGAATGACACTGGAACGCAAAGTGGGGTCAGCCAACTGGGCTGTCTGGATGGTGTTGGCCAAGGTGGGCGCATGAATCCAAATCAGCATCTCGGCAAAATCGTGCAAAAAAGCGGCCAGATGCATGACCTGGGCATCGGTGTCTTCCCGGTGAACTGCAAAAGCCAGAGCAAACTGGCCAGCTCTGTCTGCACGTTTGAGCAGGTTCTGTAACCCTTGCAGGGCCTGTTCCTGGTCTGACAACCAGCCTTCCACGGTAAGTTGCGGGCCAAAATGCCTAAAAAACGGTGCAATGCCCATCAAAACCAGTGACGTGGTGATGGTTTCAGTCGGCGTGGTCGTCCCAGGCCTGCGCAACTTGGCCACCATGGCCATCACTTTGAGGGTCATCAGGGGATCAGACTGAATGAAAGCCGTCAGATTGTTGGCATCGACATCGTCCTCGATCAAGCGCAGCTCCTCAAGTGCCATGGCCGTGCTGGCCAGAATGGGAATCTCAGCGTGCAAAAAATAGTGCGTCCAGGCCTCAAGGTGAGCCAGACGTTCAGTCAGGTAAGCGCCACGCGGGGTGACAAGGTCTGGTGGCGGCAACTCAACCATGTTGGGCTTTCAGGTTTTTGTTTTCAGACTTTCAGACTGTGAGTGGGATGCCCGTACAGGCCTCAGCCCGTGTGTCTGTTACACCACCCGGTGCGGCATCCAGTGGTACCTCAAAAATTCCGATAGGCTCGTGGGTGCCCTGAAAAGTCACCTGGCCTTTGGGTAGGCAGACAATTTGGTCGTGAACCAGTGCCCAGGTTGCGTGGCTGATCAAGATGTGGTCAGGGATGCAGTGGGCCTGAATTCTGGCCGCAAGATTGACCTGTCTGCCAATGGCCGTGTATTCCAGTCGCTGGTTGGAACCAAAAGCCCCCACGCTGGCCTGACCGGTGTTGATGCCGATGCGAATGTGAAACGGATGGACGATGCCCGCAGCAGCCCATTTTTGACGCAGAACATGCATGCTCTTTTGCATTTCAATCCCCATGTTGACGGCCCGTAAGGCCTGGTCGCGGTCGGTGGTGCTCTGGGGTGCGCCAAAAAATATCATGATGGCATCGCCCACAAACTTGTCGATGGTGGCATCAAAACGCTGGGCAATGGCTGTCATCTCGGACAGATAGTCGTTGAGCAACGAGGATAAATCCTCAGGCTCAATGGCATCGGCGGTATTGGAAAACCCCTGGATGTCCGAAAAAAACAGGGTAAGTCTGCGCCGCTCATGCCGTTCCAGCGCCGCGTAATGCCCTGATCGCACCTCGTTGGTCAGTTGAATAGCGACATAACGGCTGATGATGTCATTGGCCTGAGTCAAGTGGAGGCTGGCAGCCAATAGCTCTCGTTCTCGCTGCTTCCAGCGTTGGATGATTAAAAAGACAATGCCCAGCACGACCCCCAGCAGCACGAGCGTGATGCCGTTTATGGGCCGCATCAGACCGGGATTAACCTGACCAATGCTGGATGCCGTGGTATTGAAAAACGGCGCATAAGGGATAAAAGACCCATACGCCCCCAGCACGAGAGCTGTGTTGCACAACGTTGTCAAAACCAGGTTGATGAGCATCTCGCGCGCTGAGAAAAGGGTGAGGCCCACCACCCATGCCGCCACAATGCCTACGCCGGCATACAAATGGGTGTAAAACCCATAAAAGTAGGTTGAAAAAATAATGACCCACGTACACAAGGCGATGGTCGATAGCGTGAGCCAGCAAGTTGGGGCGGTTCGGTGACGCAAGCGATAGCTGATCAGGGTCAAAACCCCCATCAAGCCCCCCGTCAGTCCGACCACCAGGGTCGCTGTGGGCAAAAAATCCTGATTGATCTCGGGGACTGCCAGTGGATAAAAGTACGCGTGGGCATAAACAGCCAGGTACAACACGGCAAAAACAAGGTTGATGCCGGTAGCCGCCATGCAGCGAACAGCCGGTGTCCAGGCTAAGGGGTTATTCAGGTTCAAGCCCACCATGCACCCAGCCTGCCAGTCAAAATAAGGTCCCTAGCATGGACGATGGCGTTTTTTAAGGCTCGCAAGGCGGGGTCTGGCGCGCTTAACCTGTCCAGCGGGGGTGAGTCGCTGGTTACCCAACACGCGCAAGGTTTTGACCTCAGGGCGCTGCCCACCCCGACTGGCGTACTTGAGAACCTTAACTGTGCGAGGCCCTGGCATACGGTCATCCGGCGCGGGTTTGGGGCGTTCAGGCAGGGGCCGCCAGAGCACCAAAACCTTGCCAATGTGCTGGATGGGCGCGGCATTCAAGGTGTCAGCCAAGGTGGCCAAGGTGGTCTCGCGCACAAGGCGATCGTCTGAAAAGACGCGCACCTTGATCAAACCGTGGGCGCTTAGAGCGCTGTCGGTTTCTTTGATCACGGCATCAGTCAGACCGGCATCGCCGACAAAAACGACGGGGTCAAGGGCGTGGGCAAGCGCGCGATGCTGCTTGCGCTGGAGGGGGGTAAGCTGAATGGATGGCATGCCGTTATTATCCGTGAGGTCATCCAAGTGTCCCGAAAACTGCCATTATTCAAAATGAAATCAATCGTCAAAAGCAGTCGAGTCAATCGTGCATGGCTGAACGACCACGTGAATGACCCTTATGTCAAACAAGCCCAAAAAGAGGGTTATCGGGCGCGGGCTGCCTACAAACTCAAGGAAATTGACGAGACTTTGCACCTGATCCGGCCCGGCCACCTGGTGGTTGATCTGGGCGCTGCGCCGGGCGCGTGGTGTCAGTATGTCAGTCGCAAACTGATGCCCAAAACGCCAACGTTGCCCACAACAGCCCGTGCCGGCAGCCGCATCATCGCACTGGACATCTTGCCAATGGTCGCCATCGATGGCGTGGAGATCATTCAGGGAGACATCGGTGACCTCCGTGTCACGGCCTTGTTAGCAGAGCAACTGCAAGGGCAACGGGCAGACGTGGTGCTGTCGGATATGGCACCCAATTTATCAGGGCATGGCGCAGTCGATGCCGCACGGATCGAGTCTCTGGTCGAACTGGCTTTGGATTTTGCGCTGATGCACCTCAAGCCTGATGGCGCATTGGTCGCCAAAGTGTTTCATGGCAGCAGTTATGACGATTTGTTCAGACGCTTCCAGGAGGGTTTTGGAGCGGTCAAACGGATCAAGCCCAAGGCCTCCCGCGACAAGTCTGCAGAGACCTATCTGGTGGGTTTGCGGCCACAGTTTCCTCACCGACATCGGCTGGATGGTGGTGTCAGTCCCCTATAGCCAACGTGCCTATCCGTTGACCTATGTTCACATTTTTTGCCCGCTTATTCAGGCAGCGTGTGCCGTCTGTGTCTGCTTCTGTCCAGCGTCTTGACGCGAGGACGGACACGGAGGAAGAAGATACCAAAAGCCCGGTGGTTCTATGGCGTACCGTGCTGAACAGAGATAAGCAAGTGGCGGGCTACGAATTTTTTATGTCTGACGAGACCGGAACGTACCCGATCGATCCAAAACACGAGCAGTCTTTTTTGAAATTTCTGGAATCCGTGGTGGCCGGTCCCATGCTTGGCAAACGTCGTGCGCTGATGGCGATCCCGGCCAAGCTGCTTTTTGACCCTCTGCTTGAAAAGCTGGTCAAAGCCGGTGTCCTTGCGCTGGTGCGCTTCGATCCTGATGTCAGTGAGATGGCGCAGTTCATCGAACGCATGCAGGTCATGTACAAGGCCGGCATGGCGCTGGGGCTGGCTGATGCCCGAACTGCGTTGGCACATCCGGCGCTTGGCAACTGTTCCACCCTGGGCTTACTGCCTGTGGATCAGATCATTGCGCCGGACTTGCTCCAATCGGTGCGGCTCTTGACTACACGACATCCCCGGATGCAGTTGTGCGCGTCAGGGGTCAAGTCCTACGAAGAGTTTGAGGTTTGTCGCCGTTTGCGCATCCATGGTTTCATCGGCCCTTTTGCTACTCACCGCCGTGATTGGCAGAACAACACGATCGATCCGGGCACTTTGCGCCTGTGCAAATTGGTCACTAGCTTGCGTACAGGCGCTGAGATGGATGCCATCATCAAGGACATCAAGCTTGACCCGCTGCTGTCCTACCGCCTCCTGTGCTATGCCAATTCTGCTGCCGTTGGGGCGCAGCACAAAATTTTGGCACTCAAGGATGCCATCTTGTTGATCGGTCGTGAGCCGCTGTTTCGCTGGCTGGTGCTGCTGTTGTGCGCTTCAGCGCCGTCGCGGTCTGATGACAGCGTCTTGCTAGAAAACGCCTTGGTCCGTGGACGCATGATGGAGATGATCGCAGGGAAGATATCGCCTGCCGCAGCCGACGACTTCTTCTTGACCGGTGTACTGTCCCTGCTTGACGTGATTTTGCAATTGCCAGCGCCGGCGTTGTTTAAAACCCTTGATCTGCCAGATGAAGTGAAGGCGGCCCTGCTGGAGCGCACAGGCCCTTACGCCGGCCTGTTGCGATTGGCTGAAGCGAGTGAACAGACGCAGACCGGTGGTATCAACGATTTGTGTGCTGAACTAGGTATCGAGCCTCGGATGCTCAGCGGAATACAAACCGAGGCCCTCATCTGGGCACGGGGGCAAAACCCAAATGATGCTACAGAAGCCACGTTGGTGATTGAGCAGCCTGCCGCAGTGACGATGCAAGAGCCGCCGCGTGTGGTGGTCATGCAGGAACAGGAACAGGAACAGGAACAGGAACAGGAACAGGAACGGGCCGATAAGGTGTCTGCGGAGTCACTCGCTGTTGCCTCTGATCCACCGTTTGAGGCAGCGCAAAGCGGTGATGCCAATGCCCAATGTGCATTGGGTGAGCGCTATGCCCGTGGTGACGGGGTGGCACAAGATTGGGCCAAGTCGCTGGCGTGGTACACCAAGGCCGCAGAGCAAGGCAGTGCCAATGCGCAGTGGAACATCGCAGTCATGCATGCGCACGGGCAAGGCGGCATGGTTCAGGATGTGCAGCAAGCCCTTTTGTGGTGTCAGAAGGCCGCGGATCAGGGCTTTGCGCCAGCGCAGGCCACTTTGGGGCTGATGTACGTGGTGGGGCAGGGTGCTGAAAAGGATGTGGGCAAGGCGATGGCGCTCTTTCAGCAGGCTGCGCTTCAAGGGGATGTCGAAGCCCAGCACAACCTGGCCATCCTGCATGAACAGGGAGTGGCTGGAGATCAGAATCTGGAACAAGCCTTTTTCTGGTTTTCCAAGGCGGCAGAACAGGGCTTGCCTAAAGCGCAGGAACGGCTGGGTCTGATGTTTGCGATCGGTCAACCGATGGCGCAGGATTTGATCGAGGCCCATAAATGGTTTCTCATCGCCAGCGAAGGCAACCAGGAGGCCGCCAAGGCCAATCTGGCGCATTCCCTGACGCTCATGGATGCAGATCAGGTCAGAGAGGCGGAACAACGCGCAAAACTCTGGATGCAAAATCACGCCGTTGCTCAGTCGCACATGCCAAAGGTACATTGACAGGTACGGACCGCATTGGCTTCAGACGATGGCAACGCCGAGAAACGTGTTTTAAGTTCGCTGGTCAAGTTTGAACACGGCCACGGTGTGTACCAGCTCCTGGGCCTGGGTTTTAAGACTGCCTGCTGCTGCGGCCATTTGCTCAACCAGCGCGGCATTTTGCTGGGTGGCCTGGTCCATCTGTGAGACGGCATCAATGACTTGCGACACGCCTGCGCTTTGTTCGCGACCGGCTGCGCTGATTTCGCCCACAAGGTCCGTCACACGGCGAATGCTGCTGACGATCTCGGTCATGGTGTGACCGGCCTGATCAACCTGGGCTGTCCCTTGGTCAACGCGCTCAACACTGGCGCTGATGAGCGTTTTGATCTCTTTGGCGGCTTCGGCACTGCGTCCGGCCAGAGACCTGACCTCGGCGGCAACGACTGCAAAGCCACGGCCTTGTTCACCTGCGCGGGCGGCCTCAACGGCAGCATTCAGGGCCAAGATGTTGGTTTGAAATGCAATGCCGTCAATGACGCTGATGATGTCGCTGATTTTGTGTGAGGCCTCGTTGATGTCCCTCATGGTATTGACCACCTGTGCCACAACCTCGCCACCATGCACAGCCACATTGCTGGCCGTCAAGGCCAGTTGGTTGGCCTGCGCGGCGCTGTCGGCGTTTTGTTTGACGGTGACACCCAGTTGCTCCATGCTGGCGGAGGTTTGTTCTAACGCGCTGGCTTGGCTTTCGGTACGGCCCGACAAGTCCTGGTTGCCCTGGGCAATCTCTGCGCTGGCAGTGGCCACGCTGTCGGCGTTATCGCGGACGTTGTACACCACGTCGGCCAGTTGGGTTTGCATGGTTTGCAGTGAGCGGGTCAGGTCACCCACTTCGTCGTTGCCAGGCGTTTGCAAAATGCGACTCAGGTCACCCTGCGCGACACGGTGGGTCAGGGCCACGGCCTGTTCAAGCGACTGGACCATCTGGCGGCTTAACCCGATGAAACCAGCCATGGACAGCAACGCTACCAATGTCATCAGGGCGTAGGCTAGGTTGCTGTTAAACGCTGCCTGGGCCTTGGCTGTGGCTGCGGCCTCGATCGCGGCCTGGGTCAAAATTTCACGCAGGTGGGCGATGGTGGCTATGGCATCGCGATCGATGCCTTTGGCGGCTTGGTCGCCGGCGGTCGTGTCCCTACTGGCGGCCTGATAGGCGGTAAAGGCCCGCTGGTAGGCGCTTTGGGCCTGTGTCAGTGTCTGCGCCAGATGGTTGGTGTTGGACTGTTCTGCACCGGCATCAACCAGGCCCTGCAGCAGGGCCACGCCGTCGATGGCTTGCTGCATTTTTTTGCGGTGTTCGCCCCAGTACTTGTCACGGGCTTGTTCGTCTTTGCCCCGAATCAAGACGTTTTTCCACTCTTGGACGGCGACCGCAAAGTCGGTGGCGATATCGGCTGCTTTTTTGTTGGCCATGTCGTGCCGAGCGACACCTACCTTGAAGACATCGATGGCAGCATTGAGTTTGGACATGCCAAACAATCCGGTTGCAAAGAGCAGGGACAAAGCCACACCAAAGACCAGCGGGAGCTTGATTTTGAGTTTCATGGGTGATCCTGTTGTTGAGGTAAAAGCCTTAAACAGCCTTAAATAGCTTTGAGGCCACGCACTTCATAAAATTTTATCGAATGGATAACGAAGATCGCGGAGGCGGCGGGCTGCCTGGGGCCCTTAACGTGAAAGAACGTAACCGTTTAGACCACTGGGCCAAATGCCGTCATTCCCGCGAAGGCGGGAATGACGGACTTCTTTCATCATCAGGGGTGGCGTGAATGGCCATGACAGTTACTCAGACTGCACTAACAACTCCAGGCATTCAAAATCAAGTCGCCGCACCGCCTGCTGAACCTGCTGCGCAAAGGCATGCAATTCGGGCTGAGCCAGTTCCAGGCTGACACACCATTCTTCAATGGCACTGACCTCGCCCAGCCGGACCAGCGTCAACAGGTTACCCAGCATATTGGCATCGGGCTTGCGAAGCGCCTGAGCCCGGGCAGTAGGAGGATGGGCAATGTGCTGAAGCAGGATTTTTTTGGCCGCTCGCACCAAGACGGCGCTGGGCAATGCATTGTTGAGCGAAGGGTCATCGGTTTCTTGGGTGGCGGGATGACTGGCGCGTTGCAGGCCAATCGCAATGCGCGCCGCTATCTCTTCTTCATTGGCGTAGGACTTCACGATGTAGTCCACCGCACCGATCAGCAATCCGTCAAGCCTTTGGAGCTGCTCACCGGCAGCCGAGAGAAAGATGACCGGAATGTGGCGCGTCTGGGGGCTGGCCTTAAGCAGCCGGCAGGTGCCAAAGCCATCAAGCTCTGGCATGTTCACGTCCAGCAGGATCAAGTCAAATGGGGAAAGCAGTGCCTTGTGGTAGCCGTCTTTGCCATTGAAGGCCACCGAAACAGCCCAGCCGTGCGCAGTGGCAATTTCGGTCAACACCCTCAGGTCGGGTCGAGAATCGTCGATGAGCAAAATTCGTGCTTTGGGGGCGGTGGGCATGACCTTTGTGTACATCAAAAAAACGCAGCATCAGTGGTTTACCGGGTTGTACGTTTGAGCAAGCGCCAAAAACGTTTGATGGAGCGATCGCACCCCCTGAATATATTCTGTCAGTCAAACGTGATTGGCGCTCAATCAAACGTGGCTGGTTGCAAATGACAAAAAATCGGAATCAGTCCTTGATTTATTTGCCGAAAGACCCCCTATGTTTGCTGCCAGTCACATCGTTTTTGTTGATTCCACCCTGCCTAAGCTGAACGCACTGCTCGCCGGACTGCCCTCAGACGTGCAGGTGCATGTGCTGCCGGCGGACCGCGACGGGATGGGGTTCATGGCGCAAACACTCATCGGGCGCAGCGGCATCGAGACCCTGCACCTGTTGTGCCACGGCTCGCCGGGGCAGTTGCACTTAGGATCGATCACGCTGGGATGGGCAGATCTGACAGGGTACGCCGCCGTGATCGACATGCTGAGCGATACCATGCTGGAGGACGGTCAGTGGCTGATCTATGGCTGTGATGTGGCCACAGGGCCTGAGGGCCGCCGCTTTGTCCAAGCGCTGCGCCTGATGAGCGGCTTGGACGTGGCCGCTGCCAGCCACAAGGTGGGGGCGGTGGCACTGGGCGGCAACTGGACGCTGGACTTTGCGCCTCCACGGTTGCGCCGCACGTTGGCCGTGCCGCAATGGCCTGGCGTACTGTTCGCACGAGTACCATGCCTGATTCCAACAATTCGGCTTCTTGCCCAGCGAGGATAAGGCAGCCTAAATTTGCATGGAACTGCTTAGAATGATGCCGATGTTTTTTATCTGCATGACTTACCTGCTTTACCTACTTGCCTTATTTGCTTCACTTGCTTGTGATTAGTTTTCATGGAGTATCCGGAATGATCAAGATGTTAGGGCATTGTCTGGCAGCAAGTCTGGTGCTGCTCTGCACAGGGCTGGTTGCCGAAGATTTCAGCATTGGTTTTGCCCATGCCGACCTGAATAACGGCTACTACCGTGCCATGGACAAGACCGTACGCAGTCAGGCTTTGAAGCGGGGAGTGGATGTGATGGTTCACAATGCCGACAACAATTCCGTCCTGCAAAACCAGCAGATCAACGCTTTGATCGATCAGGGAGTCAAAGGCCTGCTGATTGATTCGGTCAGTGAGTACGCCACCATGCCAGCCATCAAGCGGGCTGTCCGTCAGGGTATTGCCGTCGTGGCCATTGACCGTCCGCTGTACGGTGATTACTTGGCCTACGTGGGCATCGACCAGTGGCGGGCCGGTGAGTTGCAAGGCGAGTACATCGCTCAGCACCTGTTGCCAGACGGCGGAAACATCGTCATGCTGCTGGGAATACCCGGCGAGGCCGCCACCATCGGTCGCGAAAGCGGTATGCTGAACGTCATTCAACACCCTAGGTTGGCAGGCAAGTTTAAGATTTTGGCCAGTTACAGGGCCGACTACAGCATGAGTCTGGGGTATCAAAAAATGAAGCTGGCGATCGAGGCCTTTGGCAACAAAATTGACCTAGTCTATGGCCTGAATGATGCGATGGCTTTGGGGGCGCTCAAGGCTTTGCGTGAGGCCGGACTCACTCGCGTCATGGTCACAGGTATTGACGGTCAAAAAGAGGCTTATGCCGAGATCGCCCATGGTGGTCAGTACAAATCGACGGTGATCAACAATCCCACCGAGATCACGCGCTTGGCTGTTGATCTGCTGGTCGATCATCTCAGGACAGGGCAAATACCCAAAAGCCGTGACGTGATGACGGGAACCGTGCTCGTCAGTCCTGAGAACGTGGGCCAGTATCTGGATGCAGCAGCTTCGTTTTGACACACCCTGCTTATGAACATCTCGCTTAAAGCTCGCGTCATTGCCGCAGTGTGCGGCATTGTGGCGGTCGTGATGGCGATCGACGCGACCCTTCACGTCAAAGCGTTTGAGCGAGAGTTTTTTGACGCTCAGCGCCTCCGTACCAAGGCCTTGGTGCAGAGCATGGTTCAGGATGTCATACGCCTTGAAACTCGCATGACCATCGACGATATGGCCGGTTTGCTGGGGCGGCATTGCTATCAATTGGGCCAGTTGAACCAAAAGGATGGCCTGGCATCTATCTCCGTGATTCAACAATCTGGCACGCTAGTGGCCAGCAGCGACCCCGCCATACCCTTTGGACAGGTGGTTCACAGCGATGCTGTGCGTGCTGCACTGACGACACCTAGCATGGTCAATATTGACGATGGTGAGATTTTTCATACCATTGTCCCGCTGCGCAGCCTGGGTGCTGTGTCAGATGCGGTGATCGACGTGGGGTGGCTGCGTTCGGGTTACACCAAGACCCTGCATGACATTTGGGTCTTTGCCATGACCATGTTTGTTTTGTCGGTTCTGATGGCATCGGGCATCATGTCTTGGCTGCTGAACAAGGTCTTTATCCAATTGCATACGGTGCTGCATGATCTGCGTGAAAGCAAAATTTTTACCCAGGGCATTTTGGATACTGTGCCCAGCCATATCGCTGTGCTGAACGACAAGGGTGTCATCGTGGCGGTCAACAGGTCGTGGACACAGTTTTCGATAGACAACAGTCCAGAGTGCAGTGACCGGCCCGCTGAACGCACCGAAGTTGGCACCAGTTATTTGGATATTTGCGGACCCTCGACCGATAAACCTTCCGCAGATGCACTCATCGCCAGCAAAGGTATTCGCGCAGTTCTTGACTATCGTTTGCCTGAATTTCAGATGGAATACCCCTGCCATTCGCCCACCGAGCATCGCTGGTTCATGATGACGGTGTCGCAATTAGGCGATCAAAAACCAGGCGTGGTGGTGGTGCATACCAACATCACTGAGCGCAAGATGGCTGAGGAACACGAGAGAATCCGCAACAGCATTCTCAAGCTGATCGCTGATGCCCGTCCGCTGTCGTTTGTGCTCGAAAACCTTGCGTTGAGCATCGAGGCATTGAACCCCGGCAAGTTATGCAGCATTTTGTTGCTTGACGATTTGGGCAAGCGTCTGGGCCAAGGTGTGGCACCCAGTCTGCCTGATTTTTATAACCAAGCTGTAGAGGGCCTTGAGATCGGCATGGGTGTAGGCTCTTGTGGAACCGCCGCATTCACGGGGCAGCGTGTCATTGTGGATAACATTGCCACGCATCCCTACTGGATGACGTGGCGCGATCTGGCGGCCAGGGCCGGACTGGGGTCTTGCTGGTCCCAGCCCATTGTGTCTGTATCAGGCAAGGTTTTGGGCACTTTTGCTATCTATCATCGCCTGCCGCATGCAACGACGGCCAATGACCTGATGCTGCTTGAGGCAACAAGCCAGTTGGTCAGTATTGCCATTGAGCGCAGTCAGGCTGCGGCTGAATTGCGTGACAGCTTGGCCTTGTACCGTCAATTGACCGAGAACATGAAAGACGTGGTGTGGGTGCTGGACACGCACACGCTGCGTTTTCATTACATCAGCCCGTCGGTGCAGGCGTTGCGTGGCTTTACCCCTGAGGAGATCATGGCAGGGTCTGTCGATGAGTCCTTGATGCCCGAGGCACGTGATCGTGTGCATGCCATGATCGAGCTGCGATGCAAAGAGCTGGCATCAGGACAAATCTCTGAGGACACCTTTTTTACCGAGGAGATTTTGCAGCCTCACAAAAACGGCACAACGGTCTGGACCGAGGTGATCACCCACTATGCCCACAACCCCGGGACCGGTCATGTTGATGTGCATGGTGTGTCGCGCAATATTTCGGAGCGCAAGCGGTTGCAGCAAGATCTGGAGCACCAGGCCCACATTGACTACCTGACGGGTGTCAATAACCGAGGCCATTTCATGCGACTAGCAGAAATAGAGGTTGCGCGGGTTGTTCGCTATGATGGTGAACTGTCCAACTTGATGATGGACATCGATCATTTCAAGAAAATCAACGACACCTATGGTCACAAAAGTGGCGACTTGGTGCTCAAGAAATTTGCAGAACTCTGCCTACAGACACTGCGCGAGATGGACATCATTGGCCGCATGGGTGGCGAAGAATTTGCCGTGTTGTTGCCGCAAACCCGTGTTGTCAGAGCTGTTGAAGTTGCCGAGCGACTGTGCAACAACATTTCCAATGCTTGTGTGCCGATCGAAAACGGTGTGTCCATTCGGTTCACGGTGTCGATCGGCGTGACATCCATGCGGTCCCACAGCGACAACCTGGATGCTTTGCTTGTTCATGCAGACAAGGCGTTGTACGAGGCCAAGAACTCAGGCAGAAACAAGGTGGTATTGTTTCAATAGCACCGCCGTTGCCTGTGGCACACTCGGGGCTTCAGCAGCTTGCCAACATGGGCCGCAGTGTTGGATGGCTGTCGCTACTTGCAGCAAGTAAGACAGGTGTCCAGGCAAAATTGTTGGCCCATGTTGGCCCATGTTGGTAAATGTCGGCATCAGATGTCTCAAGATGCACACGGCGATGCCGATAATAAAAATATCAAAATTAAGGAGTTCAGCATGTTCACTTCCGTTAAATCCCGCGCAGCTAACAGCTATCAAAAAGTCAGTATTGACTCCAGTGTGGATATGGCCGACCCCCACAAGCTGGTTTGTTTGTTGTTTGAGGCACTTCAACGTGCCATCGGCAGTGCCAAGCTTTTCATGCAGTCCGGCGATATCCCCAATAAATGCAAACAGATCGGCAACGCCGTGCGCATTCTCGAAGAGGGTCTGAAGGCTCCTCTTGACCTGAAAAACGGCGGTGACATCGCCGCTAATCTGAATGATCTGTATGAGTATTGCGTGGGTCGTCTGGTGTTTGCCAATGCACGCAACGATGAATCGGCACTGGATGAGGTTGCCAAGCTCATTGAGCCTGTCATCAGCGGTTGGAAGCAAATCGAAGGCAAAGGGCCTGCGTATCTGCGCCCTGTTCAGTGATTCTCATCTTGTTCATTCTTTGTTATCTTGGGACTTAAGTCCTGTATTTGAAAGGTCATCATGTCACAAGCCCTGATTGACTATTACAAGGCGATCGAAAGCAGCAGTGCCTGCATGTTGGAGGCCGCCAAAGTTGAGGACTGGGATGGTGTCGTCCGTTACGAAGGTGCGTGTGCCGTGCTGATCGAGCAACTGCGCCATCGCGCAACGGTGGAGGTCCTAGATGCCAGCGCACGGCGCGAAAAAACACGCATCATGCAACGTATCTTGTGTAATGACGCGCAGATTCGTTACTTGGCTGAGCCGTGGTTGGATCACTTTGAACACAGGTACGAAGGGCAGCGCTATCTACAGTAAAGGCGTGGTTTGCTGCCCTTGATCGGCGCTTATGAGCGCCGTTTTTTTTTTAGACTCCCAGGCTCCAAGTGGGTTTTGATGAGGAGTCTGGTGTGTTCGTCAAGTTGTTGATCGTTGCGGTTTTGGCTTGTCTGGCGGGGTGTGCGCAAACCCCTGCATTCACACGGCCCGACCTGCCCGTGCCCGATCACTGGTCGCAGTCGGCGCAGTCGGGTGTGTCTGGTGGACAGGGCCAATCTGACACGGGTCAGGATCTGGCAGCATCGTCTGCCCCCGAAGCCCCGTCTGAGGCTGTATCTGCTGCCGCCGCCGCTGCGTTTGCCAAAATCCATTGGCGCAATTATTTTGCTGACCCGCAATTGCAGGCACTGATCGATGTGGCACTTGAAAATAACCGCGATCTGCGTATTGCAGCCGGTCGCATTGAAGAAGCCCGCGCCCAGTTTGGAATCGCTCGCGCTGACCTGGGGCCGACCTTCAACATGACGGGGTCTGGCACGGTTACGCGCACATCATCAGACTTGAGCGGCTTTGGTGCGCCGCTGACCAGCAGGCGCTTTGATATGTCGGCATCGCTGGTTTCGTTTGAGGCCGACTTTTGGGGGCGGGTGGCCAGTCTGACGGAGTCTGCACGCACGAGTTACCTGTCGACCGAAGAGTCAAAGCGGGCGGTTTATTTGTCTCTGGTGTCTGATGTGGCCACATCGTACCTGACATGGTTACAGTTTCAGGAGCTTGTAGCCAGTGAAAAATTGACGGTGTCCCTGCGTGAGCGCTCGTTGATGCTGATTCAAAAAGGACACCAGGCCGGTGTCACCAATGATTTTGAATACCAGCAGGCCTATAGCCTGCTTGAATCTGCACAAAGCACATTGGCCAGTCACAAGTACCAACAAGAGGTGGCTTTGAACCGGCTTAAATTCTTGCTGGGCAACGCTCCATTTGATTTGACACCCGATACCAGTCTGGATCAGCAAGGGCTGGATACGGTGCTTGAGGCAGGTTTGCCATCCGACGTGTTGCTGCTGCGCCCTGATGTGATGGCGGCCGAGCTGCGATTGATGGCAACTCACGCCAACATTGCTGCCGCCAGGGCAGCGTTTTTGCCCAAAGTGGCGCTGACCACGGGTTTGGGACTGGCCAGTCAAAGCTTGCTCGGCTTGTTTGGCGGCAGCGCCTGGTCTTTTCAGCCTGTGGTCAGCATGCCCCTGTTTGATGGTGGCCGTACGGCTTCGGCACTGGCCCTGGCCGAGGCTAGAAAGCTCATCGCCGTGGCCGAATATGAGCGCGCCATTCAGGTTGCTTTTCGGGAGGTCGCTGATTTATTGGCTGCCCGTACGTCATTGGCGCGTCAAGTCCAGGCATCCATGGCCGGCGTTCGTGCTCAGGAGCGGCGGCTTGAAATTGCCCGTGGGCGTTACGAGGCCGGTGCCGGCAATTTTTTGGAGGTTCTGGATGCCCAACGAGAATGGATTGCGGCGCGGCAAGCTATTGTGCAGGTGCGCCGCGCCCAGCTTGAGTCCAATGTGCAGTTGTACAAGGCTTTGGGTGGTGGGAGCCAAAGTTGAATCAAGTTGAATCAAGTTGAATCAAGGAAAAAACATGGCAGTCGCCAGCGAAGCCAGACAAAAAAAGACTTTCAGAGACACGCTGAAGTCTGCGCACATCGGTGTACGGGAGGCCCAGTACGAGGTGGGTTTGATGTACGCGAACGGGGTGGGTGTTGCACAGGATTTGGGTCAAGCCCTGATGTGGATCGGCAAGGCCGCAGAACGGGGGTTGGCATCGGCCCAATACCTGTTGGCGACACGTTATGCCAGTGGTATCGGGGTGGATCGCAATGAAAACGAGGCACTGGCCTGGTTTCTCAAGGCTGCCGGACAAGGGCACGCCAAGGCCCATTTCAAGGTGGCCCGGTTTTATGCTGTGGCGCATCCCGACCTGTTTTTACGATTTTTGACGCAGGCAGCCGAGCAGGGTGTCGCTGAGGCCCAATCAGCGCTGGCGGGTGAGTTGCTGGTCGGCAAGATCACTGAGCACAACTTAGCGTTGGCTGCCCACTGGTACCAACAGGCCGCTGATCAGGGTGTCGCCAGTGCCCAGTGCGCTTTGGCTGACATGTATGCCAGCGGTCTCGGTGTAACGCTGGACATCGATGCCGCGATGGTCTGGTATCGCAAAGCTGCCCGACAAAATTTTGCAGCCGCGCAGGTTGCGATGGATTTGCTCGATGAACGTTACCCTGATCGCGCTGTACGGCACGGACTGAACCCCAATAAACAGCGGGCTGCCGAACGCAGGCGGACGGATGTCGATTGGGACAGGGCTGCAGAACAGGGCGATCCCTCTGCCAAATACCACCTAGGACTGATGTATGAAATGGGGTCTTGCATCGATCAAAACATGGAGCAGGCTGAGGCATGGTATCGGGTCGCAGCAGGGCAAGGACACCTTTTGGCGCAATTGGCATTGGCACGATGGTTGGAAACATCCTATCCCGCTGAGGCCGCTCCGTGGTATCAGCGGGCCGCAGAGCAGGGTGATCCTCAGGCGCAGTTTGCATTAGGGCGCATGTATTCGGCGGGTCAGGGCGTTGATCAGGACTTTTGGACCGGACACGCCATGTACGTCAAGGCCGCAGATCAGGGTGATGTTCGTGCCCTGATGACCTTGGGCAATCTGCTGAAAGGGTCTCTAGATCACGTGGCGACGGCTTGTTTTGAGCGGGCCGCGCAACAAGGTGTGGCTGAGGCGCAGTTTTTGTTGGCTGAGCAATACGCGAACGGCAAAGGGGTTGTTCAAGACATCAGTAAAGCGTTGGGTGCTTACACCCGAGCCGCAGAGCAGGGATTTGCATTGGCTCAATGTGCTTTGGGCATGGCGTATTTGCGGGGCACAGGCGTTGCCAAAAATTTTCGTCAGGCGTACGACTGGTTTGAAAAAGCAGCCGAACAGGGCAATACCAAAGCACAATGGAACTTGAGTTTGCTGTTACTCAAGGGGGGGGCGGGTTTGAGCAAAGACCTGCGGCTGGCCTTTGTGTGGTGTCAAAAAGCCGCAGATGCCGGGTTTGCGCCGGCGCAGGCCAGTTTGGGAGTGATGTTTGCGCGGATGAAAAACCATGAAAAAGCGGCTGAATGGTTTTATAAAGCAGCCTTGCAAGGCGACCCCGAGGCCCAGTACAACCTGGCCAACGCTTATGGCAAAGGGCAGGGCGTAGCGCCAAATTTGGCATTGGCTTTTGAATGGATACTCAAGGCTGCAGAACAAGGGATAGTCAGCGCCCAGTCCAGATTGGGGTTGTTGTATGTGACTGGAGAGGGTGTTGCGCTGGATCAAATAGAGGCGCACAAGTGGTTCATGATCGCCAGTCAAGGTGGTGATCAGGCCGCCAAAGCCAATGCTGACCGGTCAGCAGCACAGTTGGGTTTGCTGCAAATAGCCGAGGCACAGCGTCGTGCCAACGCCTGGCTGGCGCAGTTTGCGCTACATTAAAGTCCAGCAAACACCCTGCATTTCGGGGTTCATGGGGCTTGACAAAGGTGTGTGAAAAATTCTGAAACTGCAAGCCACTGACGTGGTGCAGTTACCAAAAAAGCTCAAGTTTGCATGAACGAATGCCGTAAACAGGATACGGTTTAGTTTTTTGACCCGTGTGCGCGTTGTTGTTTGGTAGGCAATGCACACAGCTCGTGCAGTAGGGGTATGTAAGAAGTTCACATCAGATGGATATTGTTGTCGAGAGAGCCGTGCAAGCGGTTGATTGATCAGTGTAATTTTTCGCTTCTTTGGCATGACAGGCGACCCGTGCAAGAGGTATTTCACACTAATGTTATGGAAAAACGACGATGACCTCAATGATTGCTGGTTTTACAACGGCGCAAATTGTGGGACTCGGGACCGATCAGATTCATGTTTTGTTGACCAGTGACATCGTATCATTGAGAACAGATCAGATAGCGGTATTATCCACAGACGACATTGTTGCGCTCCAGACAGCGCAGTTTCAGGCGCTTAAAACCAATCAAATTACAGCCCTTACCACGGATCAGATCGCGGCCATTGAGACGGTCGATATTGCTGTTCTTAAAACCGATCAAATCGCATCCTTAAGCCCAAACGGTGTTGCGGCCCTGACGACGGATCAAATAGGGGTTGTCTCAACAGCGGGCATTTTGGCGCTCAAGGCGGCGCAAATCACTGCTCTCACGACGGATCAGATGGTCGCACTGACCACTGCGCAAGTCATGGTGCTGACCGCAGCATCTGTGGCAACTTTGAGCACCAACCAAGTGGCAGCGATAGAAACCACAGATATCGCGGTTCTTCAAACAAATCAACTGGTGGCCCTCGGTACCGACCGTATTGCAGCACTTACGACAGATCAAATAGGTGCTATCTCTGTAGCAGGCATTGCCGCACTCAAGATGGCGCAGGTTGCGGTGCTCACCACGGATCAGATCATTGCGCTGACCGGCAGCCAGATGCAAAGTCTGAGTACTGCCGCCTTGGTTGCCTTGAGCACAGACCAGGTGGCCGCGATTGAAACAGCCGACATTGCCGTTCTTCGAACCAATCAAGTAGCAGCACTCAAAAGCAGTCAGATAGCCGTATTGACGACGGATCAGGTGGTGGCATTGACCACCAGTCAAGTTCAAAACTTGAGTACAGCCGCGATTGCTGCGCTGGGTACTCATCAGGTAGCAGTGCTTGAGACCGCAGATATCGCGGTTCTTAAAACCAATCAAGTAGCAGCACTCAAAAGCAGTCAGATAGCCGTATTGACGACGGATCAAGTGGTGGCATTGACAACCAGTCAAGTCCAAAACTTGAATACATCCGCGATCGCGGCACTGGGTACTCATCAGGTCTCAGTACTTGAGACCGCAGATATTGCGGTTCTAAAATCAAATCAAGTGGCGGCTTTGAGTTCAGACAATATTGCGGTTCTGACTACGGATCAAGTCGGCGCTATCACCACGGCGGGTATTGCAGCACTCAAAACTACGCAGGTTGTCGCATTCACGACGGATCAAATTGTTGTACTGACATCTGGTCAAGTGCAAAGTTTAACAACTATTGCTATTGCCATACTGAATACAGACCAAGTGGTGGCGCTTGAAACTGCCGATATTGCCGTGCTTAAAACTGATCAGGTGGCGGCTTTATCGACAGCCAATGTGGCGGCTTTGACCACGAACCAAATACAGGCAGTGAGTACAGCAGGTATTGCTGCGCTCAAGACAGGGCAAATATCTGTTCTGACGACAGATCAAATTGTGGCACTGACGACCGCGCAGATGCCAGTGGTCAGTGCGGCTGGATTTGCTGCTCTGGACTCGTCCCAGATCGCGGCTATTGAGACTGCCGATATTGCAGTTCTCAAGACATCCCAAGTATCGGCGTTCAAAACTTCGCAAATCGCTGGACTGACCACAGATCAAGTGGTTGCTTTGACCACAGCTCAAGTACAAAGCCTAAGCACATCCACGATGATCGCTTTGAGCACGAACCAAGTCGCTGCGATTGAAACTGCCGATATTGCAGTGCTTAAAACGGCTCAGATAGTCGTTCTTAAGAACAGCCAGATAGCCGCATTGACGACCGATCAAATGGTGTCACTGATCACCAATCTCATCCAAAAGCTGTCATCGACCGCCATTGCCGCTTTAGATACCAGCCAGATAGCCGCATTGACGACCGATCAAATTGTTGCACTGACCACCAGTCAATTCCAAAATCTGACATCGGCCACCATTGCCGCTTTAGGAACCAGCCAAGTGGCCGTGATAACAACTACAGACATTGCGGCACTCAAAACATCGCAAATTGCAGGACTGACCACGGATCAAATGGTTGCCCTGACCACGGCCCAGGTACAAAACCTAAGCACCGCTGTCATGGCCGCATTGAGCACGGACCAAGTGGCCGCGATTGAAACGAGCGATATTGCAGTGCTTAAAACCAGCCAGGTCGCAGCCCTCAGCACAGACAATATTGCAGCACTGACCACTGACCAAATACAGGCTGTGAGTACTGCGGGTATTGCGGCACTCAAAACATCACAAATTGCGGGACTGACCACGGATCAGATGGTTGCCCTGACCTCAGCCCAGGTACAAAGCTTAAGCACCTCTGTCATGGCCGCATTGAGCACGGACCAAGTGGCCGCGATTGAAACGAGCGATATTGCAGTGCTTAAAACCAGCCAGGTTGCAGCCTTCCGCTCAGACAATATTGCGGTACTGACCACTGACCAAATACAGGCTGTGAGTACAGCAGGTATTGCGGCACTCAAAACATCGCAAATGGCAGGACTGACCACGGATCAGATGGTTGCCCTGACCACTGCCCAGGTACAAAGCCTAAGCACCTCTGTCATGGCCGCATTGAGCACGGACCAAGTGGCCGCGATTGAAGCTGCGGATATTGCGGTACTTAATACGGCCCAGGTAGCTGTTCTTAAGAGTAGCCAGATAGCAGCCTTGACGACCGAGCAGGTCGTGGCATTGACCACTAACCAAATTCAAAATCTGACATCGGCCACCGTTGCTGCTTTGGGCACCAGCCAGATAGCCGCGATTGAAACCGAAGACATCGCAGCACTGAGAACCAATCAAGTGACGGCGCTGAGTACAGACAATATTGCGACTCTGACCACAGATCAAATAGGGGCTATTACCACGGCTGGCATTGCGGCACTTAAAATATCGCAAATTGCAGGACTGACCACGGATCAGGTGATTGCCTTGACCACGGCTCAGGTACAAAGTCTAAGTACAGCGGCCATAGCTACCTTGGGCACAGACCAAGTGGCCGCGATTGAAACTAGCGATATTGCAGTGCTAAAAGCCAACCAAGTGGCGGCTTTTAAGAGCAGCCAGGTAGCCGCATTGACGACCGATCAGGTAGTGGCCCTGACCACGGGTCAAATTCA
>CAIJOK010000020.1 GCA_903822205.1 uncultured beta proteobacterium
AGGAAAAAAATCAAAAAATCAACAAAAAAGCGAGCCAAAAAGCGTAAATCTCTACAATTGGAAATCATTTTTACCCGTTAGTGAAGCCCCCTATGCACATCACCGTTGGTCGGATAAATCGATTTTTTCACAGGCTCTCAGTCCGCTCATCATCAGTCCAGATGTCAGCGGCCAAGCGTTGGAACAAAGGCGTTTCCGTGACGGTGTACATCAATTTATTGTACAAACAAAAAATAATAAGTAGTCTGCTGTACCAGCCAACCTACCGTCATCCAAAAAAACAAACAGGCAGGCCTGGCACATCGACCGGCATGGCCAACACAGCCCCCGATAGCGGAAAGGCCGCCAGTTCTGCTGCCCCTGCATGCCCATCAGGCGGACGGGCACTGGTGACAAAGAGCGTTTGAAGGTCTTTGCCACCAAAACACGGCATGGTGGGGCGAGCGACGGGCACCCGCCACTCAGCCCGCAGACTGCCATCGGGCGAAAACTGGCAAACCCTTTGCCCTTCGTACATCGCTACCCAATAGTTGCCCTGCACGTCCACTGATGCCCCATCAGGGCGACCGCCATAAGCACAAGCATCATCATCACCCTTGCAAGCCGCGACATTCGGAGTGTGGTGAACTGGCTGGGCAGGCTGGGCCACTTGCCAGCCGGGTGGCTTGGGCTCAAACTGGGCAAAGACGCGCCGCCTGCCCAGGGTGTTGCCTGATGCGTCATAGTCCCAGGCCCACACGGTGTGCTGTGGGGTGTCGGCCCAATACAAGGTGCGCCCGTCAGGGCTAAAGGCCAAGCCGTTGGCCGTGGTGGCATGCAAGTCGTCCGGGGTGATCTGGCAGGTGACGCAGGGGGTACCGGTGGGGGGGGCAGGGCCGGTGTCGATACAAAACAGCGCGGCATCGTGATGGCTGCGGGTCTGGTCGATGGTGCCCACCCAAAACCTGCCCCCTGCATCGCATTTGCCGTCGTTGGCGCGGCTACGGGTGCTGTCGTACGGCAGTGTCACCCGTCTTTGCAGGTCTGCGCCCCAGTCGTCTGCAGTAAACACGCCGTCCCGAAGAGCAATGACCAGGCCGCCACGTGCCATCGGCGCGATGCAGCCAGGCTCGGACGGCATATCCCAGGTTTGGACATCACCGGTCTTGACATCTGCCCGCAAAATCTGCCTGTGGTCGATGTCCACCCAGTACAGCTTTTGTTCGATCGGATGCCAGAACGGGGACTCGCCCAAAGCGCAGGTGGGGGGGGTGACGGCCCGCCAGAGGTCTGATGCAAAAATGGAAGGGGGCATCATGTTGGGCACGCCAGGATCCATCCATTTCACGCTTTTAGCCGGCTCAAACCTGCAAACGGATGGGGGCGGGCTGGGTCATCGGCAGCAAAGTCGGCATCTGCTACCGATGCTGGCAGGGCCACCTGGCAGACCTCATGCCGTGGCACCATGGGCAGCGCCATCAAGACCTCGTCTTCGATCAGGGCCGCCAGGTCAAACGCAGGACTGGATGCCAGGACATCTTCGGTGGACGCAGCGTCTTGTTCGCTGGCCAGCTCTTCGGTCTCAACCAATCTAAAGGACCGGTCAATGGCAACAGCAAGGTCCACCGGACATAGGCAACGCTGACAAACTTGCGGCACACTGACGCGAACGGTCAGATGCAGACAGCGTGGGTTACCGTAGGCGGGGTTTGCCACATGTTCAAAGCGCGCTTGCCATGTCAGTGGGTTGTCTGGCCCTTGGCCCTGTGACTGATCAAGCAAGCGATCAAAACTTTGCAAAACATCCTGGCCTTGCAGACACTGACCTTGGCCTGCGGCCTGAAAACTGTCGAGGGTGGGAGGGTGTAACAGAGGCATCATCCATGCAGTGTAAGAGAATCGTGCCATGAATCACCCCTCTGACCGCCCCCTGATCCTGGCCTCCACGTCGCTGTATCGTCGCCAGTTGCTGGAACGCCTGCGCCTGCCATTTACCGTCGTGGCCCCCAATGTGGCCGAGGCCCGTTTGCCGCACGAGACCCCCGCCCAAATGGCCTGCCGACTGGCCCTGGCCAAGGCCCGTGCGGTGGCTGAAGGGACACCCGGCAGTGTGGTGATCGGCGCTGACCAGGTGGCTGACTTGAATGGCACAGCCCTTGGCAAACCTGGGGGTCACGGCCCTGCCGTGGCGCAACTGCAAGCCATGCGCGGCCAGACCGTCGTGTTTCAGACAGCGGCATCTGTGGTGTGCCTTGCCACGGGGTTTGAACAGACCGAATTAGCCCAGGTCAAAGTCAGGTTCAAACCATTGAAATACTTGAGCGACGCGCAGATCGAGGCTTATTTGCGTGCCGAGACACCGTATGACTGCGCTGGCAGTGCCAAAAGCGAGGGCTTGGGCATTGCGCTGCTTGAGAGCATCGACAGCGATGACCCCACTGCCTTGGTGGGCCTGCCGCTGATCTGCACGTGTCGGCTGCTTTTGGCCGCCGGTCTTCAAATACTGCCATGATGGACATTGCCATGGCAACTGAACAGCCTGCGAACCGCCTTCAGGGCACACTCTACTTGGTGCCAGCGCCACTTGACTTTGCTTGCGAATCAAGCTGTGACCTGACGCAAACCCTGCCACTGGGTACGCTGCAAGTGGCGGCCAGGCTACAGCACTGGGTTTGCGAAAACGCCAAATCCACACGTGCCTACTTGAACCGCATTCACCTGGTCATACCCCTTTCTCAGCCCATTGCCGAGCAAAAACTGCAAGAGCTGCCGCGTCAGGTTTGCAAAAAAGGCGACCATCATGGCCAACTGGATGCCCGCCCCCTGTTGCAGGCTGCCCTGATGGGCCACGATATGGGGCTGGTCAGCGAGGCCGGTATGCCCGCAGTGGCCGACCCTGGGTCCTCGGTGGTTCGGGCCGCGCACGGTTTGGGCATCAGGGTTGTGCCCTTGGTGGGGCCGGTGTCCTTGCTGCTGGCGTTGGCGGCCAGTGGTTTGAATGGCCAAAATTTTGCGTTTGTGGGCTATCTTCCGGTGGGTGTCGTAGAGCGCAGCCAACGCATCAAGGCGCTTGAGGCACTGGCCATCAAAACCGGTCAAACCCAACTGTTCATCGAGACACCCTACCGCAACCAAGCCATGCTGCAAAGCTTGTTACAAACCCTGCGGCCCGACACCCGACTGGCCATCAGCAGCGGCCTGTGCCTGGACAGGGCCAGCACGCATAGCGGCCCCGTCAAAAACTGGGTACACAACGATGTCGTCAACAACAGCACGCCGGCTGTCTTTGCCATTGGGCCATAGACATCACAAACCTCATCGGCCTCTTTGACAAGAACCATGCCACAACACATGCAGTTTTGCGTCCAGTTTTTGCAAAACGCCATGGCATAATCCAAAGCTCACTTGCCGGAGAGGTGGCCGAGTGGTTAATGGCAGCAGACTGTAAATCTGCCCTCTAACGAGTACGATGGTTCGAATCCATCCCTCTCCACCAGCGCAGATGGCGTTGACCCTGCCGCTGTGATTGTCGTGTTCGCGGGAGTAGTTCAATGGTAGAACCCTAGCCTTCCAAGCTAATGACGCGGGTTCGATTCCCGTCTCCCGCTCCAGTTTTGTGTAGTCTGGCAAAACTTGGCGTGTCGTCAGCCCATTTGGCTCAGTGGCAGAGCACTCCCTTGGTAAGGGAGAGGTCCCGGGTCCGATTCCCGGAATGGGCATCAATTCATCATTTCACAGCGTTTCACACCCCCTCAAACCCCGCATGTTTCCTAGCATGGCGGGGTTTTTTATTGCTCACAGGGGTTCACGGCGTATCATCGAAGCTCAAAGATACGACGGGACTAATGACGGGACAAGCCAACCGTCAAAAACCTTGTCCCGTCAAACCAAGGACGGACATGAAACTGACGGATGATTTTGTGAAAGACGTTGTATTTGACGGGTCAAAGGATGGTTTTGACGGGTCAAAGAACGGGCGAAAGTACACCGACGGCAAAGGCATGTACCTGCTGGTCAGTGCTGCTGGCAAGTATTGGCGCATGGATTACCGCTTTGCTGGCAAGCAAAAGACGCTGGCGCTGGGCGTTTACCCAGCGGTATCCCTAGAGGCAGCACGGCGCAAGGTCAATAGCGCACGCGAACTACTCAATGGTGGCGTTGATCCCTGCGAAAGCAACAAGTCTGCAAAGCAATTGCAGCAACAGGCCGTGCAGGGCCTTAGACCCCGACACCCTGGCTCTGTGCTACGGGATGTTGTTTTGCCCGGGCTATCTGTCTCTGCTGAATCTTTTGCTGAACTGCTAAACCTGCCTTTTGACGGTATTTTTCAAATCCTGAATGAGCGTGCGCCAATGACTTGCGAGGTGGCTCTGCAATTGGAGAGGCTTATTTCAGTCAAGGCCGAGCACTGGTTGACCATGCAACAGGCGGTTGACTTATGGGACGCACGGACAAAATTCAGGCGGTTTCAGGATTTGGGGAAGTCGCTTCGACTATCGGATTTAGTGACCGTACCCGAACCGATTCATAACGAATTTGAAGCATCCAGCAATGTGCTGGTGGCCAAGGCGGTATCGCTTAGCAAGGCGGCAATGGAATTGAGCGGTTTTGTACCGACAAAGGTTAATCATGGCACTGACTGACACCTTCGTCAAAAATGCAAAGTACACAGGCGCAAGCTCAAAAGACAAGTACACCGACGGGCGGGGGATGTACCTGCTGGTCAATGTGAGTGGCAAGTATTGGCGCATGGATTACCGCTTTGCAGAAAAGCGAAAGACGCTGGCGCTTGGCGTTTACCCCGACGTGTCACTGGCTGATGCAAGAAAGCGGCTGGCGGCGGCGCGTGAACAGTTAGCCAACAACATCGACCCCAATGCTGCAAAAAAAGAAGCCAAGCAAGCTGAGGCTGCGGTACTTGCCAACACCTTTGAACACGTGGCACTGGACTGGCTGACCAAGACCAAAGCCGATCGAAGTGACGGTACACAGGAAAAGATCACCAACTGGATGACTCATGACGTTTTCCCGTACATCGGCAAAATGCCTATATCGACCATCGGGCCGCGTGACGTGCTGGCCGCTTTGCGACACATGGAGGCACGAGGGGCATTGCAAAGCGTTCACCGTGTCAAGCAACACTGTGGTCAAGTGTTTCGCTACGCAGTGGCAACAGGCAGTGCAGACCGTGACGTGACGCAAGACCTGAAGGGCGCTTTGACCACGGCTGCACCGGCACACTTTGCCGCGATTACTGAACCCAAACAGGCGGGCGCTTTGATGCGGGCTATCTTCAGTTACACGGGACACCCTCAAGTCATCGCGGCGCTGAAACTGTCACCGTTGGTATTTGTCAGGCCTGGTGAGCTTCGCTGTGCTGAATGGGCGGAGCTTGATCTTGATGCGGCTGAATGGCGCATTCCTGGCATCAAGATGAAGATGAAAGCGGATCACCTTGTGCCACTGTCAAGGCAGGCCGTGGAGATATTGCAGGGCATGAAGCCCCTCACAGGTCACCGGCGCTATGTGTTTTCAAGCATTGGACGCAGTGTGGACAGACCCATGAGCGACTGCACCATCAATGCGGCATTGCACGGCATGGGCATCAGCAAAGACCAACACACTGCTCACGGGTTTAGGGCAATGGCGCGAACCATCATGGATGAAGTCTTGAACGAGCGTGTTGATCTGATTGAACACCAGTTAGCCCATGCCGTCAAAGATGCGAACGGGCGGGCCTATAACCGGACTGCCCATTTACCTGCACGGCGCGAAATGATGCAGCGATGGGCCGATTACCTGGACCAGTTACGCACTGGGGCGGACGTGATACCGGCTGAAAAGTAAGCCGGTCACTGCAAGTTTTTAACCACGCCTAGCCCGACGGGGCGAAAACCATATTACCCCTGATATGGCTGGCGCTGGTTTTCTTTTCAGGGCGATAGGGGAACGGTATGACATGGAATCCAACAGGCGAATCAAAGCATTATGCAACAGACTGTGGCGACGCTATGGGATATTACCAACGGTATCCAATACCCGTAGCGGCGGCTTTGTGGTGCGGCGTACCGCCTGCCGACGTGAAGTTTATTTTGGAACAGGCGAAGGATGTAGGTCGTGCCATTGTGTCTAATCCTTTTGTGCGCTGCCTTGAGCCTAAGTGCAGGGCGTTGCACGAAGCCATTGAAGCGGGTGAATTGCCCGTTTATCGCGAAAATGGAGGGCCGGTGATAGAGCATGTTGCACCCGAGCGGCGGCATGTTGCACGTACAGAATTACGTGAATGGATCACCAAGCATTACCCAGATCAAAGACCCCCAACGCTATTTGATGAGACAGAGCGTGCAACACACACAGCGATTAAAACCGCTGATTTTGAGGCGCTGCAAGCGGATCGTGATGCGGCACGGGCTGAGATTACAAAAGCGAACCAGCGGGCAAATGAAACAAATAAAAAAATGACCACATTACAAGGCGAACGTGATTCACTTCAATACGAACGTGATTCACTTGCTGCAATGGTTAATAAACAATATGCAGGCCAAGACGAGAATATACCCACAAAAGAGCGCGAAAGCCTGCTGAAACTGGTTATTGGTATGGCAATGAAAGGTTATAGTTATAACCCGGACGCATTTAAAAACAACGCAACAACAGAGATAGTAAACGACTTGACGTTACTTGGGATAAGCATCACAGACGACACTGTTCGCAAGTATTTGACTGAAGCCAAGTCGAAAGTATTACCCATCAAGCCAAGCCCGTGATAGAGTAAAACCGAATTCGGTTTAGGCATTACCGAATTCGACCACATGGGGAACATGAACCCCGACATTACCCTTTTCAACTCAAAAGGAATCGGGATATGTCACCCACAATCACCCCAAAACGCAAGCCAACAGCACCGACCACCACGGCGCAAAAGGTTATCAACACCAAGCCGAATCAATCGGTATTTGATGCACTGCCTGATAGTGCCTTTGTCCGAGAGGCGCAACTGGTACGCAAAACATCCTTGCCGGATAGCACGGCACCACTGCCATTCTCTGCCCCCACGCTATGGCGCAAAGTCAAAGCTGGCACATTCCCTCCACCGACCAAGTTATCTGCCCGTGTCACCTGCTGGCACGTGGGGCAGGTCAGGGCATGGATGAACTCACAGACCGTAGCGTGAGGAACAGCCATGATCACTCAAAAACATGCCCGTTCACGGGCAGGCACTGTCACGCCTGAAAGCGACAACGGGCAACCTGCTGACAACAGACTGCCCGTCAAAACACTGTACAAAAACACAGCGGATTTTATCAAAAGGAACTGGCCTTATATCTGTCTTGAAATAGTATCTGTGCTGGTATATATCACGATTGGTTTTGTCTTGGGGGTGAACGTATGAACCCCGAAAATCAAATAACGAAGGTCACACCTGCTGACTTGGCACTGACCATCACGGTCACCAAAGAAGAGCCACGGATTGATTCAAGACTGCTGGCGCGGCATCTTGGCAATAAGCATCGAAGCACTTTTGAACTGATTCAAGACCATCGTTCAGACTTTGAACAACTGGGATTACTTCGGTTTCAAACCGAAGTAATAGAGGGCAAGGGGCAACCTGAAAAGTTTGCCAAGCTGAATGAAGACCAGAGTTTTCTGGCACTGTCTTACAGCAAAAACACCGACCGAGTCCGTGAACTCAAGGTCAAACTGGTCAAAGCCTTTGGAGTAGCGCGGAGGGCGGCTGACGTGCGTAAAACCGAGTATCTGCCTGCGTACCATGATCTTCACGATCAACTGCACACACTGGCTGACGGTTCAAACCATGAGCGACACGTTCACATGAACGTGAACAAGCTGCTAAACAAGTTTGCAGGCATCGAATCGGGCCAACGCACATCGGCGGCAATGCCACAGCAAGCCTTGCTGATTGTTGGGCAGATGGTGGCACTGAAGGCGGCAAAGGGCGCTTTAGATCACCACGATGGCTATCAGGCGATGAAAACGTCATTGCAGTCACTGAGCGAAACGCTGATGTTGGAGGGGGCGCAATGAACACTTCACAAAAAAATGCCTCTAGTGTCATTTTTACGGATGACGTTCAGGTGGCACGTGAAAACGATCTGCTTTACGACCGCTTTGGAATTGCCAACGCTGACGATGCAACCCTGACCGTATCCATTCACCAACGTGGCATCCAAGAGCCTTTGGTTCTATCGGCTGACTACATTTTGCTATCGGGGCATCGAAGGCTGGGGGCGGCCAAGTATCTCGGAATGGAAACCGTGCCGGTGAGGATTGTTGAAACTGTCTTTGGTGACCTTGACAGTACCGAGCGGCTGGCATTATTACGACTTCACAATCAACAGCGTGAAAAGTCACCTAGCGAACGAGTTCGAGAAAAGCTATTGGATATTGACCCGACAGAGGCCTATTGCCACTTGAAACAACGGCGGATCGATATTCAAGCAATGGCTGGCGCTGATAAATCCAATGTATTCATGGGCAAAGTTAAAAAACGACCCAAAATTACCACAATCGGGTTGTTGAATGCAGTCAAAAAAGTGGTTGAAGAAAATAGAGAATACTGGCCTCTCACTGATAGGCGCATTCATTACCTATTATTGAATGACCCGCCCTTGCGACATGACAAAAAGCCAAATTCAAAGTATATCAATGACCCTCTTTGTTATCAGGCAATCACAGACCTGATGGCGAGGGCCAGACTGACCGGCGTTATACCGTGGCAGGCGATTGAAGACCCGACAAGACCTATTCAACTAGGGGGCGGATTTTCAACCTTTGAAGCTTTTGTCGCACAGGAAACAGATAACTTTTTGTGTGGATATAGCCGTGACCTGATGCAGGGCCAACCACACCATATCGAGATAATGTTGGAGAAAAATGCGCTTCGCACCGTTATCGAATCTGTAGCACGTGAGTATTGCATACCCATGACAACAGGGCGCGGATTCTCTTCATTGTCACCACGATATAACCTTTATCAACGGTTCAAACAATCAGGCAAGTCAAAACTGGTTTTGTTGATGCTGACTGATTTTGACCCAGACGGCGATGAAATAGCGGCATCGTTTTCGCGTTCACTTCGTGATGATTTTGGCCTGACAAACATTCACCCCGTCAAAGTGGCATTAACTGCCGAGGATGTAGCAAACCATGATCTGCCAAGCGATATGGACGCAAAGGAATCAAGTCCAAACTATCAAAAGTTTATAAAACGATATGGCGCTACCAAAGTGGTTGAATTGGACGCTTGCCCTGTCAAATTCTTGCAGGCAAAATTGAGGGATAGTATCCATTCAGTGATCGACGTGGCTGAATTCAATGCCCAGCGGGTGGCTGAAGAACAAGATGCTGCAAACATTGAAGCGCATAGGCGGGTGGTTTTTGATGCGATCGGGGGGCGGCATGGGTAAGCTGAAAACCCGTGTTGATACGAGCCGCGAGGCAGGCGGCTATTGTGCATTGCCGTGGTCAGTCCTTGATTCACCTGCCTATCAAGCCCTATCACACCCTGCACGGGCCTTGTTATTGGAGCTGGCGCGTCAGTATGTGCGGGACAACAACGGGCGTTTGTTGCTTTCGGTGCGACATCTTTTGACCCGTGGATGGAACAGTGCAGACACGATCACACGGGCAAAAAATGAACTGCTGAAGTCAAAATTGATTTATCGAACGGTTCACGGTCACCGCCCCAACACGGCATCATGGTACGCCCTGACCTGGTACACACTGGACAAAATACCTGGATATGACGAGGGCGCTGCTGAAGGCTTTAGGCGCGGCATGTACCGAACCGGTTTATTGCCAACGCATGATGCAGGGGCGGCTGACCCAAAAAAGCCAACTGAAAATAAAACGTTATACCGCCAGACGGTACAGGGGGGGGCTTGATAGTACCGCCAGACGGTATAGGGAACTGCCCCACTATACCGCCAGACGGTACTATGAGGGCACTTTTGACCCCCCTGCCTATACCGCCAGACGGACACCATCTAGAGAAACCATCTGGTATCCTGAATTCGGATGTTGGATGTTGGATGTTTGATGTTTTGAATCCATTGAGCCAAAAAACTTTTTTCGACCCCGCAGCATCTGCACCCCCGCAGAAAACAACACCGGCAATTGAAATTGAGGATCAACACCATGGCAACTAAACAAACAGCCCCACGGTTTATCAATGGCACTGCAAAGTCAAGGGCAACATCGACCGACTACATGGCGGCATTGCTTGAAAGCGTGAGCTTGGATGATTGGCGCGATGTGGTCACTGGGGCCGTCAAAGCGGCAAAAGAGGGCGATAGCCAAGCGCGGGCATGGCTGGCGCAGTACGTCATGGGCAAACCAGATCACCATGCCCCCACACCGATCAACGTGGTGGTTCAACAATTGCAGGGCGAAAACGACGTGGTTAAGCGGCTGACCAGTAGCGTGAACTTTGAACTCAAACACCCAGACGATCCGCAAGAGGTGGCAATCAGGCGGGTGATACAGGCTGAGCTTGCGCAACTGCCAGATTGAAAACTGCCTTTTGATTTAGATTCACAAAATGGCACGGCGAGCAACACACGAAATCACTGAGGGCCTGCCCAGTGTGGACATTAGGAGCATGGTCCTACAGCATGGGGCGATGGCGGCTGACATGCGCTACAGGGGGCAGACGTTCGCCGTGAGGATCGTGTGGACACCCTGCCACTATGGGGGCCAACGGGCATGGTTCGTTTGTCCCGTATGCGGGCACAGACGGGCCGTTCTTTACTTTGCCAACACCTTGCTTTGTCGCACGTGTGGGGGCCTGAATTACGCCATACAGCGAACGACTGAGGGCAATAAGGCATTCCTACGTGCTGGCAAGTTACGGGCGAGCCTGGGGTGGCAAACTGCCCTGATAGACCCATGCGGCGACCGACCCCGCTACATGCGCAGGCGAACTTACGACACCCTGGTTCGTGAGCTGCACCATCAAACAATGGCGGCATGGGCGGCGTACCGAAAGCGCATGGAGCGAACGATGGAACGTGCCAAGACGATGATTGAACGCTGGGGATGAAGGCAGGGCCTGCCCAAAGTACGCACTGCGTACCATGCGGGCGGCAAAACAAAAAAGGTACTCCTACGGGTTTTGACACACGGGGCCGCGGACTCGCAGGATTCGACAGTTTTCACGCTCACAAATTTGAAAAGAGAATCAAACCATGACAGACGAAACAATCACCACAGCCTGCCTACCTACTTTCGGGCATGGGGGGCATAGAGTCGGCGCTGGGCGCAAACGGGGCGGCGCGGTAAAGCCGAAGGCTTTGGACACAGCAAACCCCAGCGTGATTTATGCGCAAGCAAAAGCAA
>CAIJOK010000021.1 GCA_903822205.1 uncultured beta proteobacterium
ACTCCACTTTAGACTCTCGAAGATTTATTGAACAAAATCAATGACTTGACGGAATCAGAACTTTTTCTACATTGTTATTAGAAATCAACAAGTTAGCTCTTCATGATGTGCTGAATGTCTAAAGTGGAGTAAAGGAATAAAGGAATAAAGGAATTAAAATGACAACCCAAACCCTCGATTGCATTGGTCTGAAATGTCCTCAGCCTTCGCTGAAAGTCACCATCCAGGCCCCAAAGATGAAGCCTGGTGACATCCTGGAGGTTGTGGCCAATTGCCCTACATTTGAAAAAGATATTCGTGAATGGTGTTCACGGGCCAAAAAAACTTTGCTGTGGGTCAGGGACGAGGGGAATAATAAAAGGGTGCAAATCAAATTCTGATAATTTATTGAAAATATGTTATTACAATAAATTAATTACGCTGCATTTTTCAGAAATAACGCACCGATGCCCGTCTCTATTGCATTTGCAGCTATTGTTTTGTGAGTTATTAAGTAATTAACTTTTTATAGATTTTCAACCATGAGCAGACAGTATTTTGGAACTGACGGTATTCGCGGAACGGTGGGGCAAGCCCCCATCACACCCGATTTTGTGTTGCGATTGGCCCATGCCGTCGGGCGGGTGCTCAAGCGCACCGAGGCCCACCCCACTGTGTTGATAGGCAAGGATACCCGTATTTCGGGGTATATGCTGGAGAGCGCGCTGGAGAGCGGGTTTAACTCTGCCGGCATTGAGGTCGTTTTACTGGGGCCATTGCCCACACCCGGCGTGGCCTACCTCACCCGCGCACTGCGAGCCTCGCTGGGCGTTGTGATCAGCGCAAGTCACAACCCTTTTGAAGACAACGGCATCAAATTTTTTAGCTCGCAGGGCAGCAAGCTGCCTGATGCCTGGGAGTACGACGTTGAGGCCACACTGCAAGAGATTCCTGAGTGGGTATGTTCCGCCGATTTGGGTAAATCACGCCGATTGGACGATGCCGCCGGACGCTACATTGAGTTTTGTAAAAGCACGTTTGCCTTTAATCTCACCCTCAAAGGCCTTCGCATCGTTGTGGATGCCGCCCATGGTGCGGCTTACCAGATTGCGCCGCAGGTTTTTCATGAGCTTGGCGCAGAGGTTGTGGCCATCGGATGCGCGCCAGACGGTCTGAATATCAACCAGGGTGTGGGTGCCACCCACCCTGATGCCCTGATCGATGCGGTCAGGGTGCATCGGGCTGATTTTGGGGTGGCACTGGACGGCGACGCAGATCGGCTACAGTTGATCGATGCCAAGGGCCGATTGTTCAATGGCGACGAACTGCTGTACCTGATGGCTGACGATCGACTGAGCAACCAACAACCCGTGCCTGGGGTGGTTGGCACCTTGATGACCAACATGGCGGTTGAACTGGCCCTTGCCGCCCGAGGTGTTCAACTGGTGCGTGCCAAGGTGGGTGACCGCTATGTGCTTGAAGAACTCGAAAAAAATCACTGGCTCTTGGGCGGTGAAGGCTCAGGGCATTTGTTGGTGCTTGACAAACACACCACGGGCGATGGTCTGATCTCAGCTCTTCAAGTCCTGCAAACCAGCGTTCGCACGGGCCGGTCTCTGTCTGATCTGCTGCAAGGGGTCACCTTGTTTCCGCAGGTTTTGCTCAATGTTCGTCTCAGGCCGGGGCAGGATTGGCAGGCCAGTCCCCACCTGCTTGAACAAACGCGGGCTATTGAGGCTGAGCTGGGTTCAGGTGGTCGGGTGTTGATCCGGCCCAGCGGCACCGAGCCTTTGGTTCGCGTGATGGTTGAGGCTCGCGACGCAGTCCTGGCTCGGGTGTATGCCCAGCGTATTGCTGCCACTTTGGCTGGCTGACTGTCCATTCAGGCCAGAACACAACACAACTGCTCACTGTTCATGAATCACCACCCACCATGTACCAACAAATTCTTGTCGCCACCGATGGTTCTGAGTTGTCCCAAAAAGCCGTTGACAGTGCCATTTCATTGGCATCACTGACCGGTGCCGGACTCATCGCGATCAAGGTAGTTCCTCGCTATCCCCAAAGTTATTTTGAGGGGGGGTTGGCTTTGACGGCCCTGGACGTGGGCAGGATCGAAAAACAATGGTCCGACGAAGGACAGGGGGTGGTCGAGGGTGTCAAACAGGCCGCCCTGGCCCGGGGGGTCAAGGCCTTGGCCATCACCATTCAGTCCGATGTGGTGTCAGATGCCATCATTGCGACGGCCAAAAAATACCAGTGTGACCTGATCGTGATGGCCTCACACGGTCGCAAAGGGGTTGAGCGGCTGTTGCTGGGCAGCGAGACCCAGCAGGTTTTGACACATTCGCACATTCCGGTGTTGGTCTTGAGGTAAGTTTGCCAAGGGGGACAAGACGGGTAGCCCGTCAGGTATCGGCGAAACTTTGCCTAACCTTCAGTACATTGTCCCATTGGTCAAAAAATGCGTCCACACAAACGGGGTCAAAGTGCGTGCCAGAACACGTCCGAATGTGTTCTGCAGCGCGCTCTAAAGTCCAGGCTTTTTTGTAGGGACGCTCAGATGTCAAAGCGTCAAATACGTCTGCAACCGACACGATGCGGCTAAAAACCGGAATGGCCTGACCTGACAGACTGCGCGGATAGCCAGAGCCGTCAAATTTCTCGTGGTGAGCACGTGCAATCTCGGCTCCTGCCTGCAAAACCTTGGACGCACTGCCTCTGAGAATCTCATAACCAAACATGGCATGTTGTTTCATGATCTCAAATTCTTCAGGGGTCAGCCTTCCGGGTTTGAGCAAAATCACATCAGCGATACCCACTTTGCCGATGTCATGCATGGGGGCGGCCTCTAACAAGAGTCGCTGTTCGGCCTTGGGCAAACCCATCGCCATGGCGATCAGCTCGGAGTAATGGGCCATGCGCAAAATATGCGCACCGGTTTCGGGGTCACGGTACTCGGCAGCCTTGGATAGACGGATGACGGTTTCGCGTTCGCGCTCAACGATCTCAAAGGTGGCCTTGCGAACCTCTTCGGCCAACCAAGCAGCATGATCGGCCAGTTTTTTGCGACTATCGCCCAACTGCAACAAATTGCCAGCCCGGGCCATAAACTCAATCTTATCAACGGGCTTGGTCAAAAAATCAGAGGCACCGGCATCCAGTGCCCGATACCGAATCTGCTTTTGATCATTGGCGGTGATCATCAACACCGGCACATCTTCCTTGCCCGGGGATGCACGCAGCCTGCGAATGAACTCTATGCCGTCGATTTCGGGCATCATGTAGTCCACGATGACCATGTCAAAAGAATTGTTTTGCGCCCACAGCAGACCTTCGGCAGACTTGGAGAATGTGATGGACTGGCTGTTGTCCATGCGTTTGACCAAGGCCTCAAACAAAATCAAATTGATCTCGGCATCATCAACGATAAGAACTTGGTGGGTCATAAACAATGTCATCCGTGAGGTCTGTCGGGGCTGATGCCAGGCCCCGCGCAGGTGTTACTAGGCTGTATAACCAGTCTTGTGTGCGTGAATATGTCTGACTGTAACGGCTTAATGCCAGCCCCAGCCCTGCCAGAACACACCCTGCAAAGGGCGCAAACCGTGTGAAAAAAAAGGAAAGTCACGCTGTGACATTGACGACGCGCCCCATGCCCTGTGTCGATCCACTTTGGGCCGTGCTGGCGGTGACATGAATTCCAGTGACGTTGGTGGCGGCAGAAACGGCGGTCCCTGTACTGCTGTTCAGGGCCACGCCGCCTTGTTTGCTGGCTGCCCCCAGCAAAGACTGCTGGGATTTGAGGGAGAGCGCTGCCCCACTGTTTTGTAATTTGGATTGGTAGGTGGGGTCATTTTGAGCGCTCTGACTCATCAAAGATCCGACTCTCTCTTGACGACTCTGAAAAACGCCCTCTGCGGTACTCGTTTGTGCCCGCAGATTATTCAGGTTGGCCTCAGCCTGCGCGGCCTCACGGCGCGCTGCATCCAGCCGTTGCTGGAACAGGCTGGCTTGTAACGACGAGCTCACACTGCTAACAGATGCAATGGCAACCATAGCGACACCTGTGTTGTTCTCGCATACCTGGGTTTAAAGGAAGTGCAGATCACGCAGTAGCGTTCAACACGCGACCCGTCGTGTGCCCTTGCGGGTTCACGGTGGGTCTGGATGCCGAAGCAGCACTGGCCTGAGGTGGAGGTGTCTGGGCGCTAGACGCTGGCGCAGACTGTGGACGTTGCACCGGACGTTCTGCGGATGCAAGGGGCGATGCCTTAAGGGAAGAGACATTCATAACATACTCCTGAATAGGGATAGACCGAGTTTACGGGTGAACTGTACCTGAGTCAATTGTTTCACCGCCCACAAAATAGACGAAATCTGGTTGCCGAACTGCATCTGGACAGGTGGTTTGATCGCAAGTCAGCCTCTTGGATGGTGCATCTGGTGCAAAATTTTGAGGCGTTCTCGTGCCACGTGGGTATAGATGGTGGTGGTTGAAATATCCGCATGTCCCAGCAGCAATTGCACAGCCCTCAGATCAGCCCCGTGGTTGAGCAAATGGGTGGCAAACGCGTGGCGCAGGGTGTGCGGCGACATGGGTTGCGTGATGCCCGACATCACGGCATATTTTTTGACCAGCATCCAAAACATCGTTCGGCTCATGGCCGTTCCGGGCGTGCTGCCTTTGTGCGTCACAAACAGGTCATCACTGTGCAAGCCGGCCAACAACTCTGCCCGTGCCACAGAAAGATAGCGCTGTAGCCACTGACCGGCTATCTCGCCAAACGGCAGCAGTCGCTCTTTGTTGCCCTTGCCTGTGACCCGCAGCACATGGTCAGACCGTCCCAAGTTCAGAACCTTGAGCGTGACCAGTTCGCTCACCCGCAAGCCACTGGCGTACATTAACTCAAGCATGGTGCGATCGCGCACACCCATGGCCGTGCTGACATCGGGTGCTCCCAGCAGGGCATCAACCTGGGCTTCGGTCAGTGTGGATGGTATGCGCTGGGCCTGCTTGGCCGCCATCAGCTTTAAGCTAGGGTCGGCACTGGTTATTTTTTCTCGCAAGCACCAGCGAAAAAACCGCTTAAATACCGTCAGACGGCGGTTGGCCGTGGACGCTTGGGTCGATGGATGTTGTTCTGCAAAATAATCGTTGAGATCGTCAGGCGTGGTGTCGGTCAGATAGCGGCCAGATGACAGGAGCCAACGGGCAAAAAGCGTCACATCACGGCGATAGGCAGCCAGGGTGTTGTTGGATAAGCCGTCTTCTAGCCACAGGGCATCGATAAACGGGTCGATACACCGGTCGTTGAGCGGGTCGTTCAAGGGGTTTTTCAATGGCGCTGGTGGCACACTGGGCGCTTGGGTAACTGGAATGGGCATTCATAACTCTCAAAATTCAAAGACCAAGGTGGTCGTATTTTCTACAGGTGCGGGCTTGCCCGCGCTCGATGGTTCAAAAACAATTGAGAAATAATTAAGAAAAAATTGATCAAGGATCACGGTTCAATGACACACTGGTCAGAGCAAGCGCCTTTGTGGGGCGGGGGGCGATTTTGGTTACAGGCCCCTAAGTCGCTGAGTGCCCGTCTGGCGGCCACAGGCAGGGCTTTTGGTGTGCAGGTGTTGCGCCAGGGTCGCGGCCCTGTCACTGCCGACGAGGCCCGTGCCCTTGGCATTGCGGGGCAGCATGAGGGTTATGTTCGGGAGGTTGTCTTGCGTCTGGACGCACAGGCTGTGGTGTTTGCACGCAGCGTCACCTTTTGTGATGATTCCCAGGCCCGGTGGCAATCACTGCGGGGACTGGGAACGCGCCCCCTGGCCGACGTGTTGTTTACACGTGGGGACATTTCACGTTTGCCGATGCAATACTCGCGGCTCAAACCCGCTGGCCCGATGTACCGGCACGTGGCCCGTTCCTGGCAAGAGGCCACAGGACAGGCCCTGGCGCGTCAGCCACTGCCTGCCAGACGGTCTGTGTTTGTGCGCTTTGCCGCGCCGCTGCTGGTGCTTGAGGTTTTTGCGGCCCCGTTGTCTGTCTGGCAGGGACTGGCCTGTTGCCCCACCGCCTCTTAGCGGACCGCAAAAGTTGCGCATTCCAAATTTGCTTAAAAAATAGGCATTTTCAGAAAAAAGCAGCATGTTGGCTGTTGATGCTGTTTTTTTGCCTTTTATGCTGTTATTGGGCGCAGAACGGCCATGCGCTTGATGTTCCACGCCAGGCAGACCCGTTTCAACGGGTATCACTTGACCGAACATTCGATCAAAGCAATCTCTGCCTGGGTCAAGCCAAACAGGGCATAGACCCGTGTGTTGATGCTGCGCTCGGTGGCGGCGATGTTGGCATCCAGTTGGTGAATTCGGGTTTTTTCTTGGGTGAACAGTGCCTCCCAGTCGTTGCGCTCGCGCAGCGCAATATCAGCCTTGAAGCGTTTGCTGATTTCGGTCTGAAAGACTTTGAAATCGGGCAGCAACCACCATTGGCTTAAACGGTCACCGAGCGTGGTTTGTGCGCCTTTGGGGGGCGGGCTGGGCAGCAGGTCGGTGATGCGTTTGGCAAAGTCGCGCTGGGCTTTTAGTCGCTCTTTTGCGGCCTGTGACGCTGCCGTGGCCAGTGCAGCAAGCTCGGTTTGTTGTTCGGGTGTGGCTGCGGGAATGGGCAGGGTTTCGATGTATTGGGAACGTTGTTCAAAATAGCCACCTCTGACATCAGGACACATACCAGTAATCAAAAACCAAATGGCCTTTGAATTCAAGATTGCCAGCAAACTGGTTGAATCAGATTCCATCACATAACCCTTGTCATTGCAGTACAACCCACTGGCATCCAGTGAAAACAAGGGTTCATGTGCAAAGTGACCGTACATGATTTTTGGCTGCTCAAACTGCGCGTAATAGGCACATGCCCGCAGCTCCCACCAGTATTCCCCTTGATCCGTGCGTTGGCGGGCTGCATCGGCAAACGGTGCCAGCCATGCGGCCAGGGCCGGATGGCGTTGCTGTAGCCAGGCCCAGGCTGACGCTTCATCAACGGGTGTCGTTGTTTGCATGGCTTGCCGGGTCCATCCCTTGGGGCACAAAATCAACCACAAATCCTGACTTTCCACCTGCCAACGCTTGATGTTCTTGCCCTCCAGAAACGGCTTGAACACCCCCTCGCTGGCCATATCGGCATACACCAAGCGGTCTCGGGTGGCGCGGTCAATCACAAAAGCCTCGTTCAATCCGGTCTTGATGCCGTAAAGCGGCGACCCCACCGCCTGTTTCAAACGCGGATGCCTGTGCAGCAGCTTGGCGCGCAGGGCGGCTGCCTCGTTCCCTTCGAGTTGCCATTCCACCGACCCACTGAGCCGCGACAGATCAAGTGCCTGTTTGTGGTCGGCAAAATGCGCACTCAAGTCCGCCACCGGCCCGCCAAGCTGTAAAAAATGCGCCATCCGTGTGTCATCAGGTGCTGTTTTTTGTGCCACCACCACAGCCGGGTAAGTGGTCACGCCCTCAAACACCTGCCAGTCGCCAAAATCAACCAGCACCTCCAGTTGGCAACTGTCACGCAACAATCGGCGCAGCGGCTCGCCCGAGCTGGTTTTGAAAAAGCTGCTGCTGGAGATAAAACCCAGCCGGCCACCGTCTTTGAGCAGCGACAGCCCCAGCTCATAAAAATAGACATACAAATCGGCCACGCCATGAAAACTGCGGTAGCGGGTTTGCAGATAGGGTTTTAAGCTGCCAAACAGCTCTTGGCGCACATAGGGCGGGTTGCCGATGATGACATCAAAGCCCACACCTGGCGCAAAAATACCCGGATAACGCGCCGGCCAGTCAAACGCCAAGGCATCCACAGCGGGGTCAGCGACCAGACTGTTGCCCTGGTAAAAGTTGGCATCCAGACCCGCCAACTGCCGTCCCTGCTCTGCGGTTTTAAGCCAGAGCGAAAGTTTGGTGATCTCGATGCTCTCGGCATTGAGATCGACCCCAAACAGGTTGTGGGTCAAAATTTGATGGCTGATGTCCAAGGTCAGCAATTCTTCTGGGGCCAGCTCGCGCAGTTTCAGGTGCAGTTGGATGTACTGCTCTTTGAGCACATCAAATGCTGCCACCAAAAACGCCCCCGACCCACAGGCCACATCGCACACCCTGAAATGCGAGAGCACCTCTTGCCAAGCCAGCCAGAACCCGTATTCGGTGATATTTTCAGCCGCCACAGACAAGGGAATAAAGGGGGGCACAAATGGCCTTAAACGCTTGTCATTTCTGCATAGTTCGCTATCAGAATAATAGTCTATGTGCAGTTGGTCAAACCGCGCCTGCAAAGCGGGGGTGAGCGTTTGTTCGACGATAAATCGGGTGATGTGGTCGGGCGTATAGACCACGCCATCACGTTTGCGTTTGCCTTGTACGGCTTTTGGGCTGCTGGGTGTGGTTTGGACGGTTTTGGCAAAGCTGCTGATGTCGCCCAGACTGGCAATCTGTTCCAAATCACTGATGCTTTGCTCAAAAATGCGCCCCAATACCGTCACGCTGACTTCTTGCGCATAGTCATAGCCTGAAAGTTTCTGAAAATTTTGCACCAGGGTGTCGCTGACTTTTAACTGCGCCAGCGCCGCATCTGGCGCAAACAGACCGCCGTTGTACGGCGGTATTTTCAGGTAGGGGTTGCCTTTGTCCACCGCACAAAACAAGGCCACAAAGTTGGCCCAAGGTGGCTGGGGGTTGTAGGGGTCCACGTGGCTGGCGGCCTTTGCAATCGAGCCTTTGGGCAACAGGTTGCGGCTTTCGGCAAAGGCGATAAACAGCAGCCGGTCGATCAACTTTTGGGCATGACGAACCAGGTCGGCAAAGCCGACGCTTGGGTTTTGGTGGTGCAGACCCAAAATCAAATTTTGCCGCAACGCCTTGTAATCGCGGTACAGCGCCTGGGTAATCTCGCGCTCTTGCACGGCGTTGTCTTTGAGCAGCGACTGGGTGACCCCTGAGAGCCTGTGAAAAAATCGATTTATCCGACCAACGGTGATGTGCATAGGGGGCTTCACTAACGGGTAAAAATGATTTCCAATTGTAGAGATTTACGCTTTTTGGCTCGCTTTTTTGTTGATTTTTTGATTTTTTTCCT
>CAIJOK010000022.1 GCA_903822205.1 uncultured beta proteobacterium
AAAAACAAAAATTACTGCAAAAAATACTGTCTGGCAGGGTCCATGCAGCAAAAACGCTCGTTTTCAGAAATCTTCGTTTTTAAAATACACTCCAAGTCATTGATATGTATGGACAAACATGGTTCTCGGTCAGACACTAACTATGCAGGCGTTGTTCTATAGAGAATTGTCAAGTTTCCACGCACAATATAGGCATGACCCTTGTAAAGAACACCCTGAATTTCGTCCAAAGGTACGCCCTGCGCTATCGCTGGATCGATCAGGTGCTGAGGCAATTCAGACGGCGAGAACACCACGGTTACACGTGCATCACCTGCAATTTGCCGTACACCCCTCCGCAGGCGAGCATTTGGCCTCGAGTCAGAACATCCCTCGCAGAGCGGGTTGAAGTCAGGTCGATGCCATCGGCAGATGCGGCAACCCATTGAGCTGCGGGGGACTGTTCTCAACAATCTGCCCATCTCACAACAATGCGGCACGGAAGTGTCAGGCATCGCTACAAGCAATTCTGCAAGTCCGGTGCAACCCACTCCATCCGAGCCACAAAAAGTGCCCAGTTCCTTCAAGGCCGCTGCCGCACCACAAGGTGGCGTTGGACATAACGGTGAAACTGGGTGCTACTAAATCATAACCAACAGAAAAAATCCCCATCTGTTTTGAGCGACTCTGGACTGCGATTGACCAGGCGCATGGCAAAACAGGCGTGGAACGTCAGAAAACGCCGTCTGGTATATCTGAGGCCACTTCATCATTGAACAATGACGGGTTGGGCATCCAGCCGACAGACGGGACGAGAGAAAGTGTACACAAACCCACCAGCAAAGCCAAGCCTTCAGCAGATGAAATAGAAAGCGCCTCGTCGTGAACATGGCAACATGCTGACGTTTCAAAGGAAACCGCTACCCCACGTCAGACCCCGCCACTGTGCGGGTTTTTCCATGCCTGTAGCAAATATGGGACGTTCACACGTATCAAACGTGACCCTTGTGACAAAAAATCGCCTTGATGTGAACCCAACCCAGCCGCACCATTGACCGATAGGCTACTTGCTGACGCTGGATTCAGAAAATCGTCTTACATCCGCCCTTACATCGCAAGCACAAACAAAAAAGCCCAGAGGGTTAATCTGGGCTAAGTTGTTGATTTATTTGGTGGCCTGGGGCGGAATCGAACCACCGACACAAGGATTTTCAGTCCTCTGCTCTACCGACTGAGCTACCGGGCCATTTGCTTGCTACAAAAGCCAAACAAGGTCTTGAGTTTATCAGGGTTCGTTTTTTACAGTCCCAAAAAATTCAGTATCACGAGAGCATGGGCCTATGAGGGCTATAGCTCTCATTTAGACACAAGATTGCTGCCTGATGCGCCTACAGCCACATAAGTGTAAGGCCCACGCGCTACAGCGTACAGATTGGCGGTGGTGACACCGGCGGCAGCCGTCCATGTTTGGCCGTCAGTTCCATAAAACACTTGACCAGAATCTCCGACCACCACAAACTGCGTTCCATAGGTGACGGCGTTGAGGTTACCAGGGATACCCGCAGTACCCGTGGTACTGGTCAAAGTTTTTGATGTCCAAGTGCTGCCATCTGCGCTGCTGATGACCGTGCCAGCGTCACCCACCGCCACCCACACAGGCAGTCCGGTGGCCGTGGAATAACCGTAGGCGATGCCGCGCAGATGGGCGTTGGTACCGGATGTTGCGGTCACCCAAGTGACACCGTCAGTACTTTTGACAATCGTCCCGCCTGCACCAACGCCTACCCACGTCCCAACATTGTTGATGACACCGTAGGCCACACCGTACAAATCCTGGTTTGTGCCACTGTTGGCAACCGAAGTCCAAATGCTGCCAAGGGGGCTGGTGACAATGCTGCCGGATGCACCGACGGCAACATTCAGTGTGCTGAAATTGCTGGCAACAGCGTAAAGATTTTGGTTAGTGCCGCTGGTCTGTGCGCTGAAAGTAACAGCATCGGTGCTGGCCAAAATCAGGCCACCATCACCGACAAGCCGGTAACCACCCTGATAAAGGGCTGCGTTCAGACGGTTGGCGGTTTGGTAGTTGATGGCGGTCCAGGTACTGCCATCAGGGCTTGAAAACATCGCTCCACCCGTTCCGGCAGCGACATAGGTTGTGCTGCCATTGCTGATGACACAGCGAAAATCAGATGCCGACACGACCGGTGCAGCTGTCCACATAGCCCCTGCCAAACGCGGAGTGACAGCCACGGGGGGTGATCCGGCACCACCTGGCCCGCTGTTGGTTCGGCCATTGACCGAAAACGAATAACTGACACCATTGGCCAGTCCCGAGATGACAGAGGGCGAGCTGACACCGGTCAAAGTGCCACCACCCGGCAGGCCTATCCAGCCTTTCATGGTGGATGTGTCAGTGGGGGTGAGACTGGTCGGGCCATAAAACAGCCAGTAGTCAACCCCATTGTCCATGTTCCAGCGCACCGTGACAGAAGATTCTGCGGCGGTCACGGTGATACCGGCAGCAGGTGCGGGCGCAGAGTCACCGCCACAGGCCAGCACAAGCACCGTAGTGAAGATGACGGATAGCAGTAGTTTGATTTTGTCAATCGGCATGGATCACTCCAGATACCTATGTGGTCGTAAAGAAACCCACGCCCACCAGCGTGAGGAGCGTCAACCCACAGGCGATCAGGGTAAAGCCAAGCCACTTGGCTGCTGTGAGCTTGGCTGCAGAAGGCGCATCCACTAGGTATTGATTCAGCTCGCCACTTTGCAGCAAACGGTGGTACTCCACGTTGTGGTCGTTTTTGAACTCCTCCACAGACTGCGTACCGATAAACATAACTCTGTCGAGGGGAAACTTGTCGGGACGGAAGTGGTTGTTAAAAAAGTGGACGGTGAACAGAAACACCACAGCCAAAAAGGCCTCTTCGCCGTGAAAGATGGCCGCCACGTTAAATACCCAACCCGGCAGTACAGACCCAAAGAATCCAGGCTGCCACATGATCAAACCACTGGCCCCAACCACGGTAACCCCCCAGAAAGGTGCCCAGTAGTCAAACTTTTCCCAGTAGGCCCAACGGTCAAATTTGGGACGCTGTCCCTTGCCCAAGAACCACTTGAACATAGCAACCATGTCTCGCAAATCTTGCAGGTTGGGTACCAAAGATGTCGAACCAAAAATTTTGAAGTCCTTCCAGTTTCGTGCAATCCTCCAGCCAACATAAGCCAAATGCCAGACAAATATGCTGACAAACAGAGTGGCACAGGTGCGGTGAATGAGGCCGGCAATATGAGGGCCGCCCAGAGCAGACATCAGAACCGGTGCCCAAGCCGCATGAGAGTAAAAAATGGGCATGCCAGTGAGCGTGAGCGTCATCACGCAAAGCGCAAAGGAGATGTGTGCAATGCGCCAAGTTCGGCTGAAGCGCCTGACGTGCTTGTCACGGATGTGTTCCGGGATGGCTTCTATCCGGATTCGGGGCTTGTCGCCGCGTGCCAGCCGCTCTTTGCGTTCGCGGTAAAACCACAACAAAGTGTGTAGCCAAAAGAATGCAAACGTGCCCACAAGCAGTTGAACCATGATTTTCCAGGCAACCCACATCTGGGGGTAGCGATTGAAATCCCCGGTGTGACCGTGGGGTTGAAAACTCACAAAACCGGTGGGGGCGCTGAATACACCATGCTTTCCGTTGTGACAGGTCTCGCACGTCTTCAACCGGTTGTCAGGATGGACTTTGGAGTGAGGATCGCTGACTTTGAGAACTTTGTGACTACCGTGACAGTCATAGCACTTGGCGGTGTAGGCATGTCCCAGCGTGTTGATCTGGCCGTGGTAAGTGGCGCGGTACGATTTGAGCTGCTCCTGGTGGCAAGAACCGCAGCGCTGAGTGACAGCCAGTTTGAAGGGGTCAGACGAAGAATTGCTGACACTGTGAACCCCGTGGCAGTCGATGCATACGGCTGATTGGGTATTATTCTTTTGCATGACCTCTTGACCGTGAACGGAGCTTGAATAGGCTTCAAACTGATCCTCGTGGCAGTTTTGTCCACAGGTTTTAGGAACACCTAATCGCCAGGCAGTGTACTGGGGTGAATCCTTGGTGGGCACATGAAAGCTGTGCGTGTCATGGCAATTGTCACAGGCCGCATTGGGCCGTGTGGCATCGTCTGCGTTAGGTCGTGCGTGCATGGAGGATTGCCATGTTTCGGCATTTTGGGCGACCACCAAAAGCCGAGGCTTATTTTGTACCGTGCCATCTTGTTTTGCCTGAGCCAAGAGCTGTTGATGGCATCCGGCGCAATCAACTTTGGCGGGCTTGAGGGCGGGGTCACGGCGGTGCATGTTGCTGATTTCAGCGTTGTCGGTAATGCTCGGGTGACAGGCAACACAGGTCATGTTGGCATGGACGCTGCTAGCATAGGCGGCCGAGGCTACAGGCCGCAGCTTGCGTACAAGCGTATCGGAGCCAGATGATTGGGCCTGGCTATGACAACCCAGGCAGGTGGCATTGTCCAAAAGACTGGCAACCGGCGCGGGCTGCGCACCCAAGGTTCCCACTGTGAACAACAGTACCGCCAACAAAGCTAAGCGCATGAACGACATTGAAACGAGTCTCCGATGAATGTACAAAAGCGGCGGAGTTTAACCATGCCCGATCGCCCGTGGCACCCAGCCTCAGTCCAAGTCCTCTTCTGGATGCACGGGCACTGCATAATGCGATTCTCACCACATAACCCGGTCGATTAGGTATGGCTCACACATTATTGATAGTCGATGACAGCGCCGTCTCACGCATGATGATCAGGGCTAAGACGGCGCAAATGCAACCTGACTGGGTTATCTTGGAGGCTGCCAACGGCGCTGAAGCTGTGGATTTGGTTCGATCCAAGTCACCTGACTTCATCACCATGGATGTCAATATGCCCGGGATCAATGGCTTTGAGGCCGTGACCCAGATCCGTGCGTTCAATGACTCCGCCAGAATTGCGATGCTGACGGCCAACATTCAGGAGAGCAGCCGTCAGCGTGCGGCCGGACTACAGGTCACTTTTGTTCAAAAGCCTGTGACCTTGGCGGCCATTCGCCAAGCCATTGATTATTTTTTGGCATCATCATGAACCTGACCGACACAGAGCTTGATGCACTGACCGAAGTGTTCAACGTCGGGGTGGGTCGTGCGGCCCATGCCCTTAGTGAGCTTGCCAGGTCCACAGTGCGGCTGAATGTACCCAAAGTCGAGATGATCTCCAAACAAGGTGTCACCGACGGTTTGACCCAACAAGGCGCGGACAGGATTTGTGCCGTACGACAAGAGTTTTCGGGTGTGCTCAACACAGAGGCCGTTTTGATGTTTCCAGTGCAGCAAAGCCTGCAATTGGTGCAGTTGATGGTGGGTTCGGATGTTCCATTGGAGCAGCTTGGAGAGATGGAGCAGGAGGCCTTGGCTGAGATCGGTAACATTTTGCTGAACTCTGTGGTATCAGGAATTGCGGATGTGTTGGGTTTGCAGTTTGAGGGGACGCTGCCGCAGGTTGAGATGGGTCCGCTCGAAGACGTGTTGTGCAGCAGGGACGCATCCGACGATGAAGTGCTGAGCTTGCAGATTGACTTTGCCATTGATGCCCTTGAAATACAAGGATTTTTGGTGTTTTTGCTGGATGTCCAGTCTATCGCCTCACTTAAAAGCACGGTACAGACCTTTTTGGGGAGCCTCTCGTGAGCACTGCTACGTACGCCACACCGTGCCCCATATGGTCGGACTGGGCGCTGGATCACCTTCAGGTGGGGTTGATCATCCTTGACGCACAACACCAAGTGGTTTTTGCTAACCAGTGGTTTTTGCAGCACGCAGGCCTTGAGTCTTGCGACATGCTGAACAAAACGCTTTTTCATGTTTTTCCACAGCTTGAAAGCAGCCACTTCGGTATGTTCTTGGCCCAGGCCACTCGCAGTGGCTTTCCGGCCCTGCTGTCCCAGTCCTTGCATCCGACACCTTTCCCGCTGCATTTGCCCGCAGCTCAGCGTGGTCAGGACAAGCTGCTGCGTCAGTCCATCCGCATCATTCCCATGAGTTTTTCGGCTAGCTCTGACGTGGATCAGCGCTACACCATGATCCAGATTGTGGATGTCACGCATTCGGTTTTGCGCGAGCGACTACTCAAGGCCCAGGCCAGCAAGCTCCAAAGTCTGGCCAATCTGGACGCGCTCACGGGGTTGGGCAATCGCCGCATGCTGAACGAAAAACTGGCGCATGAGCTTCGTGTGAGTACAAAGACCGGCGGTAACTTGGCCGTGGTGATATTTGACATCGATTATTTCAAGCAGTTCAACGATATCTACGGTCATTTAGCCGGTGATACCTGCCTGCGCCAGGTAGCCGATGCCCTGCGCGATGTTTGCCGCCGCCCGAACGACGTGGTAGCCCGATTTGGCGGAGAAGAACTTGTGGCTATCCTGCCTGAGACCGACCAGTCGGGTGCCATGCAGGTCGCCCACAAAGTCCTGCAACAGGTGCAGCTTTTACAGATTCCGCATGCGGGAAGTGGCGTGGCACGCATTCTCAGCTTGAGCGCCGGGGTGGCTGTCTCTAAGCCCCTCCAGTCGCTGACCCCTGATGCCCTGTTGGGGCTGGCTGACAGAGCACTTTACGAGGCCAAGGGCAGTGGTCGCAACCGCGTTTGCGGCTTTGACGCGCAGGATGCGCTGATCGTGACCGCGATGTGATAGGGGTTGGTTGCCAGGCCTCCCCGTATTCCGCTTCGCTTCTTACGGGCTACAGGTTTGTTGTTTCACGTTGATTTGCCGTCATAGGCTTACTGCGCGTTGCGCACTGGTCTGCCGTTCATGGGCTGCACAGGGCGGGCATTGCGGGGATAAAGCTGCTGAAACAGTTTGAGCTGCTCGTGGCTGATCTGCACGGTCTGTTTGAACACCATCCATAACACGCCTTCAGTGCAGGGCGGCGTGGTCAGTGAACCTATGAACTGGTAGTAACGCTGGTCTTTGGGCAACAAATCATTCATATCGAGTATTTCTGCGGGCAATCGCACCTGATCGCCAATATCAAGCGGCATATAAGTCCACACCTTTTCGATCACAGCGTTGGCCAGGCCAGGCTCAAGGAGCACGGCAACCACGGCCAGTTGGTCCTGTGCGTTTTTATGAACCAAATGGGCCACCATGGCTGAGTTGCGGTAGTTCACCTGTTCCTCTGAGGGTGTGTGAAAGTGAAACTGCACCAGCTTATAAACAGAGCCGCGTACCGCCAGGGTGTTGTTGCCGTACAGATCGATCTGAATGGTGTGTCCGTTGTTGATCACAGATCCGCTGGATGCCTGGTAGTTGAATTGCAGTGGTTCTGCCGGGCCTTGCAGCGTCGATGATTCCTCAATGTTGATGGGGGACTGGCGTTTACCGATGGCGCAGATGTTGAACTCGGGTTTTAGTTTGCCCCATGCTTGCGGACCGGTTTCGCCCTCATAGGTCCAATGAACTGCACCGCCATGAGCGCCCTGGTCTGCGGCCACGGGGTGCTCTGGGGCTGCTAAAGGCAAAAATTCACGGGCAGCGGCTCTGCGTCTGTCTGCGCGATTGTAAACCGAACCATGTGGGTTGACGACGGCAGGCTCATGGGCGGCAGCCGCGTGCGCTACAGCCGGTACGGTCGCATCAGAAGGTTCATTGTGGCCAATGGCTTTGGCAGGCGACATCCGCACAGCGGGCTTGTCTTTGATGACCAAAGACAGATTTTTTTTATCGATCAGCTTGTCTTTGAGTGCCGACTTGATGTCGGTTGCAATGTCTTTGCCTATCTGCGCTGTCGTGCCAGTGACGGGCGATTCAGCCGGTTTTTTGAGACTGGACTTGGTCGTTGCAACCGGTGTATCACCCTGTTCAGCCGGCGCAGCGTGGTCTACAGCAAAACTGGTGGTCACAACACCCAGGAGCAGGCAAAGGGCAAAACCAAGGGCAGGACAGCAGGTCCGTGCCCATCGTTTCCAGAGATAGCCGTGGCGGGCTGAGGTGGGGACGGATGGGCTAGGCGCATTCATAGGGTGTGAGTCGTTGGCAACCAAAAATGGTGTGGTAAGCCACTTTATCGGCATGCGGCTGCGGTGGCTTGAACTTGCGCTGACCCACCATGACGGGCACTCTGCAATTTACACTCATTCGATGATGACGCAACATGGGGGACGTTTGGACTGGTTGGATGCGCTACGCGGCGCGGCCGTGGTTTGGATGGCCGTGTTTCATCTGTGCTTTGACTTGAGCCAGTTTGGCTGGTTTCAACATAATTTTTATGACGAACCGCTTTGGGTGTGGCAACGGACGGTGATCGTCAGCCTGTTTTTGTTTTGCGCGGGGTTTGGGCAGGCCATCGCCGCTGCGCAAGGACAAACGTGGCGGCGGTTTTGGCGGCGCTGGGTGCAGGTGCTAGGCGGTGCCCTACTGGTGACGCTAGGGTCGTGGCTGATGTTTCCAAACAGCTTTATCTACTTTGGTATGCTGCACGGTATGGCGCTGATGCTCATCATCGCTCGGCTCACAACACGTTGGGGTGGCTGGCTTTGGTTTTTGGGGGCGGTGGCGATAGCCGCAAAGTTTGCAGCATCCTATGCCTTGCAGACGGGCGATGCCCCTGATTTGGCGAATGCGCTCAATGCCCCTGCCTGGAACTGGATAGGCTGGATCACGCACAAGCCCACAACCGAAGATTATGTACCCCTGTTTCCATGGATGGGCGTGATGTGGTGGGGTGTAGCCTCAGGACACTGGCTGTTGCGACATGCCACTCACAGTCTGACAAAGCCCCTGCCCGTGCATCTGGGGTCGTTGGCGTGGCTGGGGCGGCACAGCCTGTTTTTTTATCTGTTGCACCAGCCTGTGCTGATCGGCACGATGGTGGCTATCGTGTGGCTATCCAAAGTGATCCCGTAGCGCGTGTGTTGGTCCAGTAACCCGCCAAACTTGGGGTAGCATTCATGCGCGGATGCGATAGTTTTTGATCACGGTTTTGGAGTGTTATTGAAGATGAAATACAGGTGGTTGATTTGTCTGGGTCTTGTTTTGCCTTATTTTTTTGGCGTGGCATCAGCCTATGCTGCCGATGCCGTTCCCTTGGCTGAAGACCCCATCGTCGAGCAGCGTCTGGTCACGATTGCCGAAGAATTGCGCTGCCTGGTGTGTCAAAACGAGTCGCTGGCAGGCTCAAGGGCTGAGTTGGCAATGGATTTACGCCGCGAAGTTCGCACCCTGATCAAGGCCGGCAAATCTGATCAGGCCATCCGTGATTTTTTGGTCAGTCGCTACGGTGATTTTGTGTTGTACAAGCCCCCGCTCAAGCCCACCACTTGGCTGCTGTGGTTTGGCCCGCTGCTGCTATTGCTGCTGGCGGTCTGGTTTTTGGTGCGGACCATCCGGCAATCGCACCGTGCGGCTGATGCGCCAGCGCTGGACGCAGAGCAACGTGCGAGAGCGCAAGCCTTGCTTTCGGTCAATGAGGGTTCAATATGAATTTGTTTATCGTGAGCGCCAGCCTGTTGACACTGGCGGTTGTGGCCTGGATGGTTTGGCCCTTGCTGCGTCCTGGGCGCGGCGCGGGGGTGTCACCTGATGCCCTGAATGCCAATATTCACCGCGAGCAGTGGCGTGTACTGGAGTCCGATCTGGCACGCGGTGCGATCACCCCGTCCGACTTTGAGGCCAGCCGTGATGAATTGCAACTGCGGCTGCTCGACGATGTCAGCACCCCGCAGCCTGCCAGCCCCGCTAGTCCCCATGTTCGCCCTGTTTTTTGGACAGCCAAGCGCATGGCGGTGATGCTGGGCCTGAGCATTCCGGTTTTTAGCGTGATGACTTACCTACAGTCTGGCACACCTGCCGCGATAGACCCTGTCATGACCGCTCAGGCCAACGACCATCAGATGAACCAGATGATCGAGGCCCTGGCCGCAAAACTGAGGGCCAACCCCGATAACCCCAAGGGCTGGGCCATGCTGGGCCGGTCTTATAAGGTGATGGGCCGATGGGCCGAAGCCGAACAGGCTTTTCTAAAGACCGGCGATCTGCTGATGTATGACCCTGATCTGCTGACGGACTACGCCGACCTTTTGGCTGTCAAGGCCGACAACAACATCGAGGGTAGGCCCTTGGAACTCGTCAGTCAGGCGCTTGCCATCAACCCCAAACATCCGATGGGCCTGATGATGTCGGGGGTAGCGGCATACCGCAGGCAGGACTACAAATTGGCCGTGACCCAGTGGGAGCGCTTGTTGGACACCCTCGAACCTGGGTCACCTGATGCCCAGCAGGTGGAAAGCGACCTCAACAACGCCCGCGCCAAAGCCAAAATGGGTGAAAGCCCCTAGCTGCATTGCGTATATCACAATAAGTTAATTGCGTCATATTTTATGCAAGATTGGCGCTAATGCTCGTCTTTATTGCATAGACCGCTATCATTTTATACTTTATCAAGTATTTAACTTTTTATAGACTGATTGTCCATGAGCACACTTATTCGCGGGTATGAGGTCGTCATCGGGTTTGAAACCCACGTTCAGCTTTTAACCCGTTCCAAAATTTTTAGCCGTGCCTCAACGGCATTTGGCGCTGCACCCAACACCCAAGCCTGTGCGGTTGACATGGCGCTGCCGGGTACTTTGCCGGTGATGAACAAGGCAGCCGTGGAATGCGCCATTCAACTGGCACTGGCTTTGGACGCACAGGTTGCTCCGCGCAGCATCTTTGCACGCAAGAATTACTTTTATCCTGATTTGCCAAAGGGTTACCAGATCAGTCAGTTTGAAACGCCGGTGGTGCAAGGTGGGTCGCTTGCGTTTGACCTGGGCTGCGACAAAAAAACGGTTCGTCTGGTACGGGCGCACCTTGAAGAAGATGCTGGCAAATCGCTGCACGAGGACTTTATTGGGCAAACCGGCATTGACCTGAACCGTGCGGGAACACCTCTCCTGGAGATCGTGACCGAGCCTGACATGCGGTCGAGCGCCGAGGCCGTGGCTTATGCCAAAGAATTGCACAAAATCGTCACGTGGATAGGCATTTGCGACGGCAATATGCAAGAGGGTAGTTTGAGGTGCGATGCCAATGTGTCGGTACGACGGCCCGGCGCGGTGCTGGGAACTCGCCGCGAGATCAAAAACCTTAACAGCTTCAAGTTCATGCAGCAGGCCATCGACTTTGAGCTGGCCTGGCAGATCGACGAATTGACCGACGGGCGGCCTATCGTGCAAGCCACTGTTTTGTTTGACCCCGACACGGGCGAAACCCGTGCCATGCGCACCAAAGAAGATTCTGCCGACTACCGTTACTTTCCAGACCCCGATCTGCCCCCTTTGGTGATAGCGCCGGACTGGGTGGAACAAGTGCGATCCAGTATGCCCGAGCTGCCCCGTGTGATGGCATCGCGCTTTGTGGCCAACTATGGCTTGTCTGATGACGATGCCCTACAGCTTACACAAAGCCGTGAGATCGCCGCTTATTTTGAAGCTGCCACGCAGGCCTGTGACCGCCCCAAGCTGGTCGCCAACTGGATCATGGGCGAGATCGCTCGCAGGCTCAATGCCGCTGAGGCTGACATCAGCGCCTGTCCAGTCACAGCTACCCAACTGGCCACGCTGATCGGTCGCATTCAAGATGGCAGCATCTCCAACAATGCTGCGCGCCAAGTGATGGATGTCTTGTGGTCTGAGCCGCACCATGAGGTTGATGCCGTGATTGCGGCGCGGGGCTTAAGGCAACTCAACGACACCGGTGCATTGGACACAATGGTCGATGCCGTGCTGGCTGCCAACCCCAAAAACGTGGATGAATACCGCGCCGGTAACGCCAAAGCTCTGAATGCACTGGTTGGACAGGTGATGAAAGCTAGCCAGGGCAAGGCCAATCCTCAGCAGGTCAATCGCCTATTGCTTGATAAATTAACAAATTGACGTGAAATGAATTACCTGTATCTGTACATCGCGGTCGCAGGGGTCATCATGCTGCTTTACATCAGGCGCAGACATCGCATTCACGGGGCGCACCATGCCCAACTGCAAGAGTCCATGGAGACCGGCATGACCGAACCTCCTTCACTGCATCCGGTGGTGGATATGTCGCGCTGCATGGGGTCAGGGGCCTGTGTGAGGGCCTGCCCTGAAAAAGCGCTGGGCGTGGTGCATGGTAAATCTGTCCTGATCAACGCGGCGCGCTGTGTGGGTCACGGTGCCTGCGCACAGGCGTGTCCGGTTGAGGCCATCAAGCTGGTGTTTGGCACCGCCAAGCGGGGGGTTGAAATCCCAAACATCAGCCCTGAGTTTGAAACCAATGTGGCCGGAATCTTTATCGCGGGTGAACTGGGCGGCATGGGCTTGATCCGCAAGGCTTGCGAACAAGGTCGCCAAGCGATGGATGCGATCCAAAAAAGAGTGGGCAGCAGCACGGACTGCGAATTTGACGTGATCATCGTGGGCTGTGGGCCGGCGGGACTGTCTGCTGGCTTATCGGCGTTGGAGCACCCACTGCGCTACAAAATCCTGGAGCAAGAGGAATCATTGGGTGGTACGGTTTATCACTATCCGCGTCAAAAAATTACCATGACGACACCGGTGGAGTTGGCCATCGTGGGCAGGGTCAAGTTTGCTGAGGTGCAAAAAGAAAAATTGCTTGAGTTTTGGCAGGACATCGTTCGCAAAACGGGGCTGGCCATTGCATTTCAAGAGCGCATGGAGTCCGTTGAACGCGCAGGTGAGCATTGGGTGGTCAAGACCTCACGGGGCAGCTACACCACACGGACTGTGCTGCTGGCGATGGGCCGCAGGGGCACTCCACGCAAGCTGAATGTGCCAGGCGAAGACTTACCCAAGGTGGTTTACCGCCTGACGGACCCCGCGCAGTTTGCGGGGCAGTGCGTGTTGGTGGTGGGCGGTGGTGACAGTGCGCTTGAAGCTGCCATCGCGCTGGCTGAGCAGCCCGATACCCGCGTCACCCTGTCGTACCGCAGTGCGGCTTTTTCAAGGGTCAAGCAAAAGAATCGGATGATGTTGGAACAACAACAAAAGGTCGGTCGCATCAACGTGATGATGAACTCCAAGGTGCTGGCCATCCAGGCGGACAGTGTGGACATTGAATGTGACGGCAGAATAGTCCGCCATCGCAACCAGGTGGTGATCATCAGCGTTGGAGGGCTGCTGCCTACCCCCTTGCTGCAAAAAATAGGTATTCGCTTTGATACCAAGTTTGGCAGCGCGTGAAAAGCGATTCGCCTAAATGGGCACTTTTTTGAGCATCTCAATGCCGATTCTGCCGGCGGCAATCTCGCGCAGGGCCGTGACGCAGGGTTTGTTTTTGCTGTCCACTTTGGCAGAGTGGCCTTGTCCCAGCATTCGGGCGCGGTAAGACGCTGCAAGCACCAACTGAAAGCGGTTAGGGATCTGCAACAGGCAGTCCTCTACGGTGATACGGGCCATGAAATCTCCTGAGCGGTGTGGGGGACGCACTCGCCAATCTGGAGTGCTTTGAATGCGGGGTTTTTGGCACGACACTGTGCCGTGTAGGTCAGTCTTTGTGTGCGAACAACAGCCCTCAAGTCATCAAGGGCACGTTCAAAAGACGCATTTATTATAACAAAATCAAATTGATGCACCTGTGCAACCTCGGCGACGGCATTGGCCAGACGGACTTCGATCACCGTGCCGGTATCTTCGCCGCGACGCTGCAAGCGTTGACGCAGCTCGTCCCAACTGGGAGGCAGAATGAACACTGTCACGGCATCTGAAAAGATGCGTTTGATCTGCAATGCCCCTTGGTAGTCGATCTCAAGAATGACATCGCTGCCTTGCGCCATGTGCTCTGCAATGGCGTGTCTGGATGTGCCATAACGATAGTGATGCACATGCGCCCACTCGACAAAAGCATCTGCTAAAACCAGGGTGTCAAACTCAGCCTCTGACACAAAAAAATACTCTCTGCCGTGCTGCTCCTGACCTCTTGGTGGGCGTGTGGTATGAGACACAGAGACCACCACCTGAGCATCGTGCTCACGCAAGGCCCTGACCAGGCTGGACTTTCCGGCACCGCTGGGGGCCGTGATCACAAATAAATGACCGGGATAGTTCATAAAAATGGCGTTGAAGGGTGTTTGTGTACGAAACCAGGCAACCAGGCAACCAGTCAGGCGATTGGCTGATCCTGGCTCATCTTCACTCGATATTTTGTACTTGCTCACGCATCTGTTCGATCAACACTTTCATATCGACCGCGATGTGCGTCAGGGCCAAAACGGCAGATTTTGAACCCAATGTGTTGGCTTCGCGATGCAGCTCTTGAATCAAAAAATCAAGCCGTTTGCCAATTTCGCCGCCGCCATCCAGCAGTCGCGACAGTTCATCCAAGTGCGACTCCATGCGGGTCAGTTCTTCGGCGATGTCGATGCGCAGGGCAAAAGCCGCTGCCTCAGCCAGGGCGCGGTCATGGATGGACTCAGGCAAAGCAGCGCCAAGCAGTCCTGCGGCCTCCTGCCAGCGATCCAAAAACTTTTGCCTCTGCTGGGCTACCAACTGCGGCACCATGGGCACAGCCCGTGCAAGCAGTTCGCGTAACTGGCCTATGCGGCTCTCCAGCATGGTGACCAAACGTTCGCCCTCGCGTTGACGCGCCTGCATCAGGTCATTCAGCGCCTGTTGGGCCAGCACCATCAGCTCAGACTGCCAGTCTTTAGCGATAAATGCATCGGTTGCAGCAAGCCGAATCACGTCAGCCACACTGAGCGGTTGGGTTAAAGGCATCCACGTCCTGATGTTGTCTTGCAGGGCATTCAAGCGCTGCAACAGTCGGATGGAAGGCTCCGAGATCAAGCCTGTGGCCTGGCCATCGACTGAGGCGCGTAGCTCAAGTTTGCCGCGCTTAATATGACGCACGACCAAGTCACGCAGGGCCGGCTCACAAGACCGCAGCTCATCGCTCAAGCGAAAAGACACATCCAGATAACGGCTATTGACGGATCGAATCTCCAGGCCAAGCGAGCAGGGAGACTGGCTTGATGATCGATGTGACTGGCCTGTCAATAAGCCTGTCGTGTGGGTGTCAGGGGGGGTATCTGTACTGCCAAGCTGCGCGCAGGCATAACCGGTCATGCTAAAAACGGGCATTCAAATTCTCGGTGGTGGGGGAAATGGGTAAAAATGGGTAAAAATGGGTCAATATGCGCATATTCTGACTACATCAACAGGCCAAGCATCACAGGCAGATGGCCAGTTTATCGGTATTCAGCAAAGATCGTAGGCGTGTGGTGTACGCCGGGTTGTTTTTCAAGGAAGTCACGAAAGCATTCTGCCAGTTTGACCTTGAACAGGGCCAAGACGACTTCTTCAGCGGCGACGGCAGTACCGTAACGCTTGACGGTAACGGCAAGTTTTTGGTGAATATCGGCCAAAATGCCTTTGATGTCGGTCAAACCCTCACCGTTGATGACTTCGTGTGACGACGATTTGATGACCGGTGGATCTTGCAAGGTGGGGCGGGGAACTTTGACTCCCAGGCCGTTGGACCCCTCAAGCAATTCAATGGTGTCGGGTTGTAGATTAATACCCAGGGTAAATTCAACCGAATACCTGATCACAATCGAGACATCGGCCTTGTTCCTGAGCATGTCTCTGGGAATGCGTTCAACATGAACGTACTCACGCACCAGTTTGGTGGGCTTGACCATCGCGATGACGGCCAGCTTGCCAGCCTCCAAAAAATCTGCATATTTGGTATAGCCCAGCAGTTTGGTTTTGATACTGGCAAGCTCGGTCTGGGTTTGTAATAACTTGTCAGCGGCCTGCTGGCTTTCTCCATAATGGCGCACTTGCAGAGCTACATAACCAACGGCTGCCAGCACAATCACGGCAGCAATCAAGAATATTGTCAGGGGTTCCATCGCAATATCAATAATCAAATGATCCAACCACGGATGCTAACCCGCCAAACCCTCAAATTCCTCTTCCAAGCCGTCGGCAAATCTCAAGAATGGGGCCGCTTTGGTTCATGCTGTAAAAATGCAATCCTGGGACACTTTGGGCGCACAGCCGCTCGCACAGATCGGTCACGACATCCAGCCCAAAGGCCTTGATCGAGGCAGTGTCGTCACCAAAACCTTGCAGGCGCAGCCTGATCCACCTTGGAATCTCAGCGCCACAGGCATCGCTAAAGCGCATCAGTTGGGCAGAATTGGTGATGGGCATGATGCCTGGCACGATCGGGACAGTCACACCCAAGGCACGAACCTCACCGACAAATCTGAAGTAAGCATCTGCGTTATAAAAATACTGGGTGATGGCAGCGTTGGCACCGGCAAAAACCTTGGTGGCAAAGGCCTTCAAGTCGTCAACAGGCGATTTGGCCTGGGGGTGCATCTCAGGGTAAGCGGCCACTTCGATCACAAAATCATCGCCCGTCGTATCGCGAATAAACGCCACCAGGTCGCTGGCATACGCAAATTCTCCGCCTGCGCCATAGCCGCTGGGCAGGTCGCCGCGCAGGGCCACCAGGCGCTTGACACCCATGGCTTTTAGGGTAGCCAGTTGCCCTTGCACGGTGGCCCGGGAGGCCCCCACGCACGAGAAATGCGAGGCTGCCTCCATGCCCTCCGCCAGAATGTCGCGCACCGTGCCAAAGGTTCCATCCTGGGTAGAGCCGCCGGCACCAAACGTAACCGAACAAAACTCAGGCCGCAGTGCATACAACTGCTGCCGAACCCCGTGCAGCTTGGCCGTTCCATCGGGGGTTTTGGGCGGAAAAAATTCAATGCTGATGGGGATAGGTTTGCTTGTCGTCATGACGTGCTCTCCACGGTAAGTCAAAAGCCAAATCTGGCCACCATAAAAAACTCATGGTTGCCATCGCCGCCGGTGATGGGCGATTCAAACCAATGGGTGACTTGCAGCCCCAGACCGGCACAGGCCGAGCGTAAACGCTTTTCAACCTGGCCATACAGCGATGGGTCCCGGACGATGCCGCGCTTGCCCACCTGGCCCGGTTGCAGCTCAAACTGGGGTTTGACCAAAGACAGCAACACACCAGATCGCTCTAGCAAGGACACCAAAGCCGGCAACACATGGGTTTGCGAGATAAAGGACAAGTCGCAAACGATCAAGTCAAACAAGCCGTCAGTGCCCGTGCTTCTTGCATCGGCAGCTATCAAGTCAGTAGCAATCAAGGTACGGGCATTGCAGTTCTCAATGCACACCACACGCGGGTCAGACCGTAGCCTGGGGTGCAGTTGGGCACGGCCCACATCCACCCCCACCACTCGGGCAGCGCCGCTTTGCAACAGGCAATCGGTAAAGCCGCCGGTGGATTGGCCCACATCCAGACACACAAAACCCTGCACGGACAGGCCCGTGTGCTGCAACGCCCCAGCCAGCTTTAAGCCGCCCCGCGACACATACCGGGCCTCTGCGGTGTCTTGCAGTTGGATACAGGCCTCTGTCGGCACGTCGTCGCCATTTTTGGTGACGACGCGCCACGGTCCGCCGCAGTGCCACTGAACCCCGCCTGCGATCAGACGCTGGGCCTGCGACCTGGTGCAGGCCAGTTGGCGTTGTACCAACAGTTGGTCGATTCGCATGGAAGGTGCGCGTCAGGCAAAGTTGCGTCGGTAAGCCGCGTGCAGGGGTGGATAGGATGGTGCTAATAGCGGTATGTATCTGCCTTGTACGGGCCAGTCTTGCAAACACCGATGTAGGCGGCCTGTTCGTCGCTCAGTTCGGTCAGTTGCGCTCCCACCTTGGTCAGGTGCAGACGCGCTACTTTTTCGTCCAGCAGTTTGGGCAGCACATACACCTGACCCGATTTGTACTCTTTGGGCTTGGTAAACAGCTCGATCTGCGCGATGGTCTGGTTGGCAAAGCTGGAACTCATCACAAAACTGGGATGCCCCGTGCCACAGCCCAGATTGACAAGGCGGCCCTTGGCCAGCAGGATGATGCGCTTGGCGGGCTTTTTGCCTTTGCCTTTTTTCTCAGGAAAGATGACGTGATCCACCTGCGGTTTGATCTCTTCCCACTGGCATTTGGACAACGAAGCCACGTCGATCTCGTGGTCAAAATGCCCGATGTTGCACACGATAGCCTGGTCTTTCATCGCATCCATGTGCTCAAAGGTAATGACATCTTTATTACCGGTGCAGGTAACAAAAATATCACATTTGTCGGCGGCATACGCCATGGTGACCACCTTGTAGCCCTCCATCGCGGCCTGTAGCGCATTGATGGGGTCGATCTCGGTCACCCACACTTGGGCAGACAATGCACGCAGGGCTTGGGCGGAGCCTTTACCCACGTCGCCGTAACCAGCCACACAGGCAACTTTGCCCGCCACCATCACGTCGGTGGCGCGTTTGATCGCATCCACCAAAGACTCTCGGCAGCCGTACAGGTTGTCAAACTTGCTTTTGGTGACCGAATCATTGACATTGATGGCGCGGATCAAAAGCTCGCCACGTGCCGACATTTCGTTCAAACGATGAACACCGGTGGTGGTTTCCTCGGTCACACCGATGATGTGCTTGACACGGCGGCTGTACCAAGTGGCATCTTTGGCCAGCTTGTCGCGGATGGCGGCAAACAAACAGGTTTCTTCTTCGCTACTGGGGTTGTCCAGCACGCTGGCATCTTTTTCAGCCTTGACACCCAGGTGCATCAACAAGGTGGCATCGCCTCCATCGTCCAAAATCATGTTGGGACCTTCTGCGGCGCTGCCTTTTTTGCCACCAAACTCAAAAATGCGGTGGGTAAAGTCCCAATAGTCGGTCAAGGACTCACCCTTGTAGGCAAACACCGGTGTGCCCTGCGCCACCAGCGCTGCTGCGGCATGGTCTTGCGTCGAGAAAATATTGCACGAGGCCCAACGCACGGTGGCCCCAAGCGCTTGCAGGGTCTCAACCAGCACAGCGGTCTGGATGGTCATGTGCAGACTGCCGGTGATGCGGGCATCTTTGAGCGGCTGGGAGAGGGCAAATTCTTCACGGATGGCCATCAGACCGGGCATTTCGGTTTGGGCGATGGCTATTTCTTTGCGGCCCCAGCAGGCCAGGGCGATGTCGGCGATAACGCTGTCTGTGGTGGCGCTGCTTGCATGGGTCGCGTCGGTGAAAGGGGCAGCTTGAGATGCACTCATGTGGGTTTGTCTCCGTGTGATCAAGGGTAAAAACTTAAAAAGCCACGGTGGCAGGCGGGGTAAGCGCTTGCCAATCATGGTGTACAGGGTCACCATGCAAAGCGGGACAAACAGGGGAAAAGTCTCACCTCACAAAGAACCGTGGGTGAGCGCCGTTAAAAACACTGCCGGGTTGTGGGCAAGCAGTGGGGGCCGAGCCTTACCTGGTGTCCGGTATAACCAGATGCAGGCTGCAACGCTCCTCGGCAGGCTTCAATTATAAAAGGCCATGTTGGGTTGCATGGTGTCCAATGTCAGGCGGCCTTCGTGCAAAAATGTCCCCAGTTTCAAGCCGAACCCGAACCCGAACCCAAACCCGAATTCTTACGTCACCTTGTTTGCACCCCCTTCGCCATGAAAAACTTGATCGCCCCTTTGATCGTCTCATCGATCATTTTTTTGACCGCCATCATCGCATTACCTGTAGCGGCACAAACGCCCGAAGTACCTGAAATTGCGGCGCGGTCTTATTTGCTGCAAGACATCACGGCCAACCAAATTTTGGCCCAAAAAGACATCGATACGCCCGTAGAGCCTGCATCGCTGACCAAGCTGATGACCGCTTACCTGGTGTTTGATGCCTTGCGCAGCAAAAAAATAGACCTGAAACAAACCTTTGCTGTCAGCGAGCGTGCCTGGAAAATGCCAGGGTCGCGGATGTTCATTGACCCCAAGATGCAAGTACCGGTTGAGGACTTGATCAAGGGCATGATCGTCCAAAGCGGCAACGATGCCACCGTGGCACTGGCCGAAGGGGTGGCGGGGTCGGTTGAGCGCTTTGTGCAACTGATGAACGACCAATCTAAAGCGCTGGGCATGAAGGCCACCCGTTATAAAAACCCGGAGGGCCTGACCGAGGCTGGCCACACCACCACGGCCCGAGACTTGAGCATTTTGGCCTCCCGCTTGATGCAAGATTTTCCGGACTACGTCACCTGGTATGCGATCAAAAAATACCGGTATGCAGACACGCCAAAGGCCAACGACAGCAACCGCAACCTGCTGTTGTTCAGAGACCCCACGGTCGATGGCTTGAAAACCGGCCACACAGATGCCGCCGGTTACTGCCTGATCGCCACAGCGAAGCGCGATGTGGCGGGCCTGGGCAAAGCCGATGCCAAGGCGGGATCACCCGAAGCTTTGGGCAGCCGGCGTTTGCTGTCCATCGTGCTGGGCGCAGCCAGTGAAAATGCTCGCGCCATTGAGTCCCAAAAATTGCTGAACTGGGGCTACACCGCCTTTGAAGCGGTTAAATTATTTGAGGCCAGCCAGGCCGTGGTCAATGCACCGGTCTGGAAGGGCAAGGAGCAGACAGTGTCTATCGGGCGAACAATCGCCATTGTGGTGGCCGTGCCCACGGGTCTGGGTGGCAAGCTGTCCACTCAGGTGGTACGCCCTGACCCCCTGGTGGCCCCCATTGCCAAAGGTCAGCAGTTAGGCAGCCTGAAGGTCACCGGTGGTGGCTACACGCTACCAGACATACCGCTAATGGCGCTGCAAGAGGTTGGGCAGGCTGGCCTGCTGGGCCGCGCTTGGGATGCCATTCGGCTGTGGATCAAATAAGGACAAGCAATGTTGTCGGGTTTTGTGACCTGAATTTATATTGCATTCGCAGGGTTTATGCGTAATAGGCGTTCCCCCCATTTGCCACCTTGGCGGCGTTCTTTTCACTTCTCTCAACAGGATGATTGCCATGAAAACAAGCTCTCACAGTTTTGACTGGTTGCTCTGCCTAGCAGCCTGTCGGACTTTTAAGTTGTTGATTTATATACGAATTAAAGTATGAAATTTATGTTTTTGCTTAAAAAATAAGCAAAAATCGTTAATTTCCAAATTTTCAAAAATGTAAGTCATTGTTTGTAAACGTTTTATAAGTCCGACAGGCTGCTAGCGTTTTTATTGTTGTTCATGGGCATCGCAAACCATGCACTGGCTGCAAAAACCTATACCGATAACGGGGATGGCACAGTGACCGACCCCACCACCGGGCTGATGTGGATGCGCTGTGCGATGGGACAGATTTGGAATGGGACGACTTGCACCGGCGCGGCCAACACCTTCACCTTCGATCAGGCTAATGCGCTGACAGGAACGACCACCTTTGCAAGCCAAGGTGATTGGCGTGTGCCGAATATCAGGGAACTACAAACCATCGTTGATCGATCGGTATCAAACCCCGCGATGAACTTGATTTTTCCTGACGCTATCCAATCGGGTGTCTGGTCGGCCTCGGCCGACACCAGTCTTTCGGATGTCGCTTGGTTTATGCATTTCCACAACTATGGCGGCACGGGCTTTGGCGGCTACAAGATCTCTGGTTATCAGGTTCGCCTCGTGCGGAGCGACACACAGTCCGGCAAGGGCCAAACGCTTATCCTGCCAATGGGCTGGAATCTATTGGGTAATGGATGGAACCAATCACTGCCCGTCGCAGAGTTATTGGGTGATAAAACCACAATCACCACGGTATGGAAATGGGATACAGCTACATCTGGCTGGCAGTTTTACACACCGTCCATGATAACGCAAGAACTACAAAACTATGCCGCAAGCAAGAATTTTGGCGTATTAAACACCGTGGGGGCGGGCGAGGGCTTTTGGGTCAATGTCAAAAAGCCATTCACTGTCACTCTGCCTAATGGCGGGGCTATTCTGTCCGTGGATTTTCAATCTGGTGGCGCAAGGGCGCTGACAGTCGGATGGAATTTGATCGCCGTCGGCGAGGCTGCAAGTGCCAGTGGATTTAACAGTGCCTTGAGTATCACGCCGCCCGTGGCCGGTGTAGTTCCGCAGAATCTGACCACGCTGTGGGCTTGGGAAAATTCCAAAGCAAAATGGTATTTTTATTCACCCAAACTCGATGCCAGTAGTGGCACAGTATTGACGGACTATATTGCCAGCAAGGGTTATCTGGACTTTACGGCGACCAATAAACTGCTGGATGCAGGCACGGGGTTTTGGGTGAATAAGCCTTGATGTTGTGGTTTGTCTGGGTATGATTAACGGTTTACTATTTAAATGTTGAAATGCAAAATCAAGACATTTCTCCGGCAGTCTGGTCACGGCCAGATATTTTGCGCGGTACACCTGTGTTTGCCGGTACACGTGTGCTGTTTCGCATTCTGTTTGACTACATTGAAACTGGCGACAGTATTGATGCGTTTTTGGATGAGTTTCCATCGGTCAGTCGTGCATAAGTCTCATACATTGATGGTGCTACCCAATGTTTAGGGCCCCATCGGCCCTGTAAAGTACCATGACCAACATGAACCGACATGAACCACCACGACAACAGTTACAAAAACATTTTTTCGCATCCCGAAATGGTGCGGGATTTGTTGTTGGGGTTTGTGCCCGAACACTGGCTGACGGGGCTAGACCTGAACACCCTTGAAAAGGTTAGCGGCAGCTATGTCAGCGATGACCTGCGGGATCGGGAAGACGACATTGTCTGGCGGGTGCATATCAAAGACAGGTGGCTGTACCTGTACATTCTGCTTGAATTTCAATCCACA
>CAIJOK010000023.1 GCA_903822205.1 uncultured beta proteobacterium
AACCAGTCACAGCACTTTTACGGCAGCCACCAATTGCGCGATGTGCCACAACGGCCAGGCAGCGACTGGCAAATCGGCGAATCACATTGCCACCACGGCCACTTGCGGAACGTGCCACAAGAGCGGCTACACCAGTTGGCTACCGGCCAAATTTCACACCAATGTCTCGGTTGTGACCGGTTGCGCCAGTTGCCATGCCACGGCTGCATTGGGTTTGACATCCAAACCCAACACCGCATCGCATACGGGGGTAACCCTGTGTGAAACCTGTCATCAATCGACCACCAGTTGGACCCAAGCTCAGTACACCCACGCTCCTGCCTACTCTGTGGGGACCGGCACCTGCGACGCTTGCCACAACGGCTCCAGCACGGCAGTGGCCAAGTCTGCAGTACACATCCCAGTGCCCGCTGGCGCTGCCAAATGCGACTCTTGTCACAAGTCTCAGACCAGTTTTAACGCTGCTGTCACGATGAACCACTCGCTGGCCAGCACGGCCACCTGCAAGTCCTGTCACAGCGGCACTTATGTGTCACAAGGCAATAACGGCGGCGCATTGGCAAAATCAGCCAACCACATTCCTGAGAACCAACTACAGGCGGGTTCCAGCATGGACTGCAACGCCTGTCACGGCAGCACGGCCTCTTGGTCTGTCCAAAAGATGAACCACAATGGCAGCGTGGGCAACGGTTCAGGCTGGTGCAAGTCTTGCCACCTGATCGGCACGTCTTATGCCGGCAGCATGGAAAAAATGGCCTTGGCTCACCAGTCCAAAAAAGGCAGCATCCCCACCGACTGCTCCATGTCAGGTTGTCATAGACCCCTGGGCAGCAAGGGAAACCCTTACACCAAATGGGATTAGTCTGCTAGGTCATCAACGATAACAGGACTGACGCAAAATCGTTCTAGGCGTTCCATCGCAAACAGTACCCCGTGGTAAGGCCACAGTCGTCGCCCCAACGCCGGGACGGTTTTTCATACGTCATAAATAAGTTATATACCTAATAATTGCCTCCATTTTATCAGTTTATGCAGAATTGACGGGCGTAAACCTTGAACCAAGCTGCCAGAATGACGTATTTAACTTTTTTAATATTGATATTTTTTTAGACCATGCCCAGGGCCACGAAAATGACCATGACCAGACAATTTTTATTGACACCCATCGCCGCCTGCCTTTTTGCCGGTTTTGCCACCTCCGTTCATGCCCAGTTTATGGACGAGGTGGAGTGGAAACAAGAAGGCAAAGATGCGATCGCGGTTATCGAATTTATTTCACCCATCCAGTACACAAGGTCCATCTCGGCCAGAGCGTCTGACTTGGTGCAGGCTTTTTACACTGTTTTGCCTACACGCGATGTCATCAATCTGGATGCCAGCGAGCGTCGTTTGGTGGGCAATGCAGACCTGCCGTCCATCATCGTCAGGGACGAGACCGACATCGGCAAGACCAAGGCCGATACCCACCGTAGGCTGATCGTCCGTTTTGGTAAACCCTTGCGCTTTAAGGTTCGCATGGGGCCGGACGACCACACGATTGAGATCGTGCTTTTTGACCTGGGCGACGCTGTGGCAACCGCTCCGGTCAAGTCCACCAAACCCTTTGAACATGCGCCTGCTGTAGTTCCTGCACCCGCGACACCCGAAGACACCAGCACCGATGCCCAGGCAGCCACTCTGCTGGCCGCAGCCCAGTCGGCCTTTGATGGCGGAAATTACGATGCGGCCACTGCATCCATCAACCCCTTGTTGAATTTGCCCCCCAACAAATCATCGCGCCGCGCCCATGAACTCGCAGGCCTGGCGCGTCTGAACGCCGGCGACAGAGCACGTGCTGCCCAAGAGTTTGAGTTATTCCTAAAGCTTTACCCCGATGGCCAAGACAGCGACGCAGTGAGGCAATTGCTGGCCAGTTTGCCGCCGGTGGGGCAGCAGCCCGTACAAGATACGTTTCCATCGGTAGCCGGCACCACTTCAGTCACCAGTGGTTCGCTGTCCAGCATCTATTACGGCGGCAAGTCTGACACGCGCACCCTGATGGAAAACTACATCGACAACGGCATTCCAGTGCCGAGATCTGATACCACCTTGTCCAACACTGACCAAAAGCAGGTGCAGACCCATGTGGACTTGAACTGGCGCTTTCGCGACACTGAAAAAGACATGCGATTTGTCTTCAGGGATGCTTTTACCGATGACATTCTGAACAACAGCAAGAGCCGCGAGCGTTTGACGGCGCTCTACTTTGATTACAAATCGCTTCAGTTGGGCGGCAATCTGCGTATAGGCCGGCAGTCTCCCACCGGTGGCGGTGTGCTCTACCGCTTTGATGGCATTCAGGCGGGGTATGTTTTCAAGCCCAAGTGGAAGGTAAATGCCGTAGTTGGCAAACCTACCGACTATCTGCTGGATACCCGGCGCTCGTTTTACGGTGCGTCGGTGGATGCTCAAGCCCTGACCCAAGAACTGAGTGGCAGCGCCTACCTGATCGAGCAGGTGATCGACAGCGAAACCGACCGTAGTGCATGGGGGGGTGATCTGCGCTACTTCAAGGGCGGCCTGACGGCATCGGGCCAGTTGGACTACGACCGTGTGCTACATGCCTTGAACATTGCATCGGTACAGTCCACCTGGCAAATGTCCGAGGCCACGTCCTTTAACACCCTACTGGACAGGCGAACCACACCCGTGCTGTCTTTGGGCAACGCCTTGTTCTTTCCTGACCCCGCCCTGACGGTTCAAGCCCAACGCATCCAGGAACTGTTGGGAACTACCCCCATCGACACCCTGCGTGAAAGGGTTAAAACCCTCAATGCCTACCAAACCCAGTTTCGCGCAGGCGGCACCCATACTTTGACAGCCAACTGGCAGACGGGGGCGGACTTTAGCCTGAGCAGCACCGATGCCATCCCGGGTGTGCCGTCTTTGGGCATTTTGCCGCAGGCCAGCACCGGCAACCGCTGGGGGGTTAGTACCCAATTGATCGGCACGAACCTTTATTCAGGACGCGACACCCATGTCTTCAACGTCAGCTTGATGGGCGGCCCAACGGACCACGGCACACTTTTGTCGTACAACAACTTGTCCAGTCTGGGCGAGCAATGGCAGCTTGAACCCTCCGTCAAATACTACACGCAAAGCAGTACCACATCCGGTGACAGCAACACGAAGACGGTGGGCATTCGCGGCATTTACCGGCTGCGCCATCAAATCTCGCTTGAGTCTGAACTGACCTACGAAAAGAACGACACCACCGGTGTGACCACCACCAACATTCTCGGGGCCACCATCCCGGGCATCGTCACCTCAGCCACCCGCACCAACTACTACCTGGGGGCGCGCTACGAGTTCTGATGCTCCTCATGGCGTGCGGCCCCCTGGGCGCGTAAGCTGACGTGACAGGCAATCTACCTCTGACGGAGAGGGACAGATGGATTGGGTGGTATCCTACGGACGGGGGTGTGATGAAAATGTCAATAGGTCAATAGGTCAATAGGTCAGAATGCCTCGAATTGGTTTCTCAACTTTATGCAAGAAAAAGGTAACTGTATGAATTTTCTCAAAAAATCTTGTCTTCTACTGGCTTCGTTTGTCGTGTCGTCTGCTGTGTCGGTGGTTTGTGCCGCTGACCTGAAAGACATCAAGGCTCGCGGTGAGTTGCGCCACTTGGGCATCCGATACGCCAACTTCGTCACAGGAGCCGGTGATGGTTTTGATGTCGAACTGACTCAGGGCTTTGCCAAACACATTGGTGTGAAGTACACCCTGGTTTATTCGGACTTTTACAACGTGATCCGAGATCTGTTGGGCAAGGATGTGGTGCGCAAAGGTGCAGAAGTCACACTAAAGGGTGACTTTCCAGTCAAAGGTGACATGATTGCCACTGGGTTTACCAAGCTGCCTTGGCGCGAGGCCGTGTTGCTCTACTCCAAGCCAACCTTCCCGTCCCAAGTGCTGTTGGTGGCACGTGCTGACTCCCCTTTAGCCCCCATCAAGGGCAGCAAGAGTTTGCCGGATGACATTCTCGAAACAAAGACCTTGATAGGCCAGAGCAGTTTGCTGGTCATGGAGCGCACCTGCCTCGATCCGTCTAACTACGCGCTCAAGGGAACGGGTATCGACCTCAAAGCCTACACCAAAAGCACCAACCTCAACGAAATGATCCCGGCGCTGCTCAACAAAGAGGCTGCACTGACCTTGTTGGACGTGCCCGATGCCATTTTGGACTTGAAGAAGTGGGCTGGGCAGATCAAAGTGATCGGCCCAATCTCCGAGCATCAGGAGTTGGCGACTGCTTTTCCCAAGGATGCACCTGAATTGCGTCAAGCCTATGACGAGTACTTGGTTAAGGTCAAGGCAGACGGGACCTACGACAAACTGGTTGATAAATATTATCCAGGCATCCGCCGTTATTTTCCAGTTTTTTTCACCGCAAAGAACTGATGAAGCTGGTATTTTCTGATATTTGAGGTAAATTAAAAATGCCCATACTCGGGCGCATTTCCTTGCGGTGGCCGATGGTTTTGGCCGCCGCTTTTTGTCTTTATACCCTGGTTTTGTTGTGGAACGTATTTGGAGCTCAGTCTCTGTTGCGTTCTACCGCAGAGTCCCGCTTGGTGGCTGACAGCCAGCGAAGAGCAGCGACCATGGGTGACTTTATGGCTGAGCGCCGAAGTGCGGCGGTCGATTTGTCAGAAAGCCATGAAATCGAGGCTTACTTGGTCAATAAAGCATTGGGCATGTCTTTGCAGTATGGGCTGATTGCCAACATCGATGCCATTGACCAGCGTTTCAGACACAAAAAAGAACAAAAAGTCCTTCGAGGCACACCACTGTTCAGCGACATTGTCTTTTTTGACGAAGAGGGTCATCCAATCTCGGAGCAAAGTTCCAAATCGGGTGCTGATGCGACATTACCTGAAGGCTTCAAAGAGGAAGCCAAGCTGGTTATTGAATCTCAAAAGAAACTGATCATTGCCAGTGCGCCGGTCCTACACAAAGGCATCTACAGCGGTGTTGTCGTCACAACGGGTGACCTAGCCCAAGTGGCCCGATTTTTGATGGCCAACAACAGCGCCGATATCACGCGCAAGTATCAGGAAATTCTTGTCTCGTCAGAGGGTTTGGGTCTGTCTGGTGCTGACAGCCAACGGACGCTGGACAAAGGCTTTGTGCAGGAGTTGATACAGTTGCCTGAAGATGCATTGTCCTTGGCTGCAAGCCTGGATCACGCCCCCCCCCATTTGCACGGTTATCTGGTACTGCGCACCCCTGTTTCGGGTACGACACTGTCCTTGGTCACGTTGATCGACCGGGATACGGTTTATGGACACATCAGCTCCAGCATTTTTTTGTATTCGCTCAGCGTCTTTCCATTTCTTTTGTTGGTTGCAGCCATTGCCTTCGATCGCCAGCGAATTAGAACGATCCAATTGCAAGATGACAATTCGGCACTGGCAGAGGAGGTCGCCCGGCGTGAAGCATTGGAAGTCGAACTGAGAAACAACACGACCCGATTGGAGCAAATGGCCAGCCAACTACAGATCAGCGTGATTCGTGCTGAAGATGCAAGCCGCGCCAAGTCTGATTTTCTGGCCACCATGAGCCACGAAATACGCACTCCGATGAACGGGGTGATCGGCATGACGGATCTGGCCCTTGAAACCGACCTGACCGATGAACAGCGAGAGTATTTGAATATTGTCAAATCTTCAGCAGATGGCCTGCTGACCATCATCAACGATATTCTTGATTTCTCTAAGGTTGAGGCGGGCAAGATGGTCATTGAAAAGATCGTCTTCGATCTCCACAGTATGGTCTCAGCGGTGATGAAACCGCTGTCTGTGCGTGCCCAAGAACGCAACCTTGAACTGATTTGCGATGTCCAGCGCGATGTGCCTTGGCATGTGATGGGCGACACCGGTCGCTTGCGTCAGATTCTCATCAACCTGCTCAACAATGCCATCAAGTTCACCGAGCAGGGCGAAGTAGAACTGACAGTATCGGTTGATGCACTGAAAGATTCAATAGTTCACCTTGAATTTGTTGTTCGTGATACCGGGATAGGTATCCCTGTAGAAAAGCAAAAACAAATTTTTGAGGCTTTCTCTCAGGAAGACTCGTCCACGACGCGCCGTTTTGGTGGTACCGGGCTTGGACTGACGATTTCCAGTCGTCTTGCGGGCTTGATGGGTGGGCGGCTATGGGTTGAAAGTGAGCCAGGCAAAGGCAGCCTGTTTCATGTGCTGCTTCCTTTTGAGAAGGTCATCAGTGAACCATTGACCACTGCCAGTGAAGACTTACACCATCAACGGGTCTTGTTGATTGATGATAATTCGGTCAATCGAGAGGTTTTGGGCCGAATGGTGCAGCAATGGGGTATGCATTTGACCGAAGCCGCCTCTGGCCCTTTGGCTCTACAGATATTGGATGAATCTGCTGAGCAGACCTTTGATCTGCTATTGGTTGATTTTCAGATGCCAGAAATGGATGGTATCGAGTTGGTGGCCCATTTGAAGCAGGATGTGAGATTTCAATCCATCAAAACCATCCTGCTTTCATCTGCAGCCAGTCCGGGCCAGGCCGCGCAATGTCGAGAGTTTGGCATTGATGCCTACTTGACCAAACCGGTTGCACAGCACGAATTGGAAAGGGCCATTCAGACAGTCCTTGGGCACTCACCCCCCCCAAATGCAGGCTCATCTTCGTTCGTCACCCCACATTCCCTTCAGAACGTCAGCGCGGGGCTCAAGGTACTTGTCGCTGAAGACCATCTGGTCAACCAAAAGCTCATTTCTACTCTATTGGGAAAATGGGGGCACGAAGTTGTCCTGGCCAAGGATGGCCAAGAAGCCGTCACCCTGCATGGTCGGGATGTTTTTGATGTGATCCTGATGGATATGCAGATGCCCGTCATGGGGGGTCTTGAGGCCACGCGACAAATTCGTGCGAGAGAGGCCTCCGATCCAGGATTAAGTAAAACACCCATTTATGCGCTGACGGCCTCTGCGCTTGCAGAGGATCACGAGGCAGGACACCAGGCCGGAATGGATGGCTATTTGACAAAACCCATCAACAAAAAACAACTTCAAGACGTGCTGGGTCAGATCAGTGCAGGTCACGTGCCGCACAGTTCTCAAGCCTTGGACTTTGATTATTCAGCAGCATTAGCAGGGTCTGACCCTGAGATTTTGGAAATCATTGGCGAGCAATTTCTGTCTTCTGCATTCTCCGAAATTGCAGCCATTGAGGGCGCAGTGAACGCCAAGAACTGGCCCGTGCTGGAACGTCTTGTACACACACAAAAGGGCGTGGTCAGTCATTTTGGTGCCCAACCCATTGAGCACCTGTTATCAGAACTGGAACAAAAATCCCTTCAGCAATCCATGCCAGAAACCATCCTGATGGCAGATTTGCGGCGTGAATGGGCCAAGTTATGTGAATCGCTACAAACAACTGTGCGTTTTCGAGTGCAGGGCAGTGCCGATGTAGATTCGCACAAATAGTTTGACTTCATTTCATCTCATTTCACGACCACTCGATCATCTAAAAGCATGATTGAGCCATAGTCGTCGTGCAGTCTCAACTTTGATTACATTGCTACATATTTCATAGCGATATGCTATGATAATGACGATCAACACACATTGCGTCCCCATCGGGGCGCTTGGGTATCACCCCCACCAATAACGCACACCATGACCGACTCGCCCCCCATTTCAGCCCTTGAGCGTTTGATTCAAAAGCTCAAACTTCCACAATTGCCATCACCATTACTGCTCCCGTTACAGGCCAGGGCCATCCATGGGGCACAGCAGCGCCTTGTTCTGCTTTTTAACCATGTGCTGATGCAAGACCGTTTGGCAACAGAGCGTCTGACGGGCCAGCAAGGCCGCGTGATTTTGCTGCGGTGGCGCACCTTCCAGTTGTGCACTGTGGTCACGCCGGCAGGTCTGTTTGACCTTGTAGGCGCTGATGACCGTCCCGATCTGACGATCTCCGTAACTGACACATCACCGCTTGCGTTGGTGCGGTCCGCACTCAAGCAAGAGACTCCAGCCCTGCATATTGAGGGAAATGTGCAATTGGCCTCCGATGTCCACTGGGTGATCGGCCACGTTCGCTGGGATATTCAGTCAGACCTAGCCCTGATCATCGGGGACGTTCCTGCCCACACCCTGTGCCGATGGGCCAAAGGCTTGGCTGCGGCCTTACAGCAGTTCATCGCTCTGGCGACTGAGCGTATGGCTTGCCAAGACTGCAAAGACTCAAAATGACTCAGATTTTGCGAAGCGGTTTTATTCTGTGGGTGATCTGGCGCTTTCGTCTGGATGACTTGGTGGTATCGGGCTTGGACAAGCCCTGGCTCGTCCGACTGGCGCGTTTGTTGACACTTGGGTACAGACCGCAGGCCCCACGTGCGCAGCGTTTGCGGCAGGCGCTTGAGGTGCTCGGCCCCATTTTTGTCAAATTTGGTCAGGTGTTATCCACCCGCCGTGACCTGTTGCCACCTGACATTGCCGACGAGCTGGCACTGCTACAAGACCACGTGCCGCCCTTTGCCAGTGATATTGCGGTTGGCATCATTGAGCATGCCTTTAAAAAAAACCTGGCCGATGTTTTTGTGTCGTTTGATCGTCAACCGGTGGCCAGTGCATCGATAGCCCAGGTTCACTTTGCCGTCCTGAAAGATCGCAACGGACATCTGCACGATGTAGCCGTCAAGGTCTTGCGCCCCGGGGTGCTCTGTGTGATCGAAAAAGACCTGGACTTAATGCGCCGTGTGGCCGTATGGATTGAAAAACTGTCCTCTGACGGCAAACGCTTAAAGCCGCGTGCCGTTGTCGCCGAGTTTGACAACTACCTGCACGATGAGCTTGACTTGGTGCGCGAGGCTGCCAGCGCTGCGCAGTTGCGGCGCAATATGTCAGGGCTCAACCTGGTGCTGATCCCAGAGATGTACTGGGACTATTGCACCACCCACGTCATCGTGATGGAGCGCATGAAGGGCGTACCCATCAGTCAAATGGATGCCTTGCACGCTGCGGGTGTGGACACACAAAAACTGGCCCGTGACGGGGTCACCATTTTTTTTACCCAGGTGTTTCGTGACGGTTTTTTTCATGCGGATATGCACCCTGGCAACATTCAGGTCAGTCTGGAGCCTGCCACATTTGGGCGCTATATTTCACTTGACTTTGGGATCATGGGCACACTCACCGAGTCAGACAAAGCCTATTTGGCCCAAAATTTCGCAGCATTTTTTAGGCGAGACTACAAGCGCGTGGCCCAATTGCACCTTGAGTCCGGCTGGGTGCCTGCCACCACCCGTGTTGAGGATTTTGAGGCCGCCATTCGCACAGTCTGCGAGCCTTACTTTGACCGCCCGTTAAAAGAGATATCACTGGGTATGCTGCTGATGCGTTTGTTTCAAACTTCGCGCCGTTTTTCTGTTGAGATACAGCCCCAACTGGTACTGTTACAAAAAACATTGCTCAACATTGAGGGCCTAGGTCGGCAGCTTGACCCTGACCTTGACCTGTGGACAACGGCCAAGCCTTTTCTGGAAAAGTGGCTGGCACAGCAGATTGGCCCCAAAAAACTGTTGGATGCGTTGCGCAAGGAAATCCCCAACTACGCCAGTCTTCTTCCAGAATTGCCTCGTTTGTTGGCTGATTTTTTGCGGCGCAAAGAACCCGATCACGCATATTCCGATGATCTCAGGGCATTGCTGGTCGAGCAAAGACGTACCCATCAGCTTTTGCAGGCTTTGATCTACTGCGGCGCAGGCTTTGTGCTGGGGCTCGTTGTCTTACAGATTGTGATCCGAGTAAGACTGTTTTAGGATGACCGTTGAGCTTTTTGGACCTCCAACTGCCGCCATTCTGGCGTGGGCGGGAATTTAGTTGTGTTTGTTATATTTTGTTTGTGATATTTTGTTTGTGTTATTTTTTTGCGTGCTTTTTGTTTAATTATCTTGATGGATGATCTCTATGCGTACCCATAAAATCAGTTACAAACTCAATATTGGGCTTTATTTCTTCTGTGCTTCCATCATTTTGGTGTTACTGGTCACCAGCACCTATTATTATCTAATTCGTGAAAAGCTTTATGCTGAGATCATTGACAATCTTAAATCAACTGTTGATCTGGGGGCAAAAACCCTGGACACAGAAGCCTTTAAAAAACTGGTCAATCAACTACCACCTAAAAATTTACCCGCCAGCGACAAGCTGTCATTGAGCACCACAGCACAATCGTCTGTTGAATCTGTTGAATCCTCTGTGGAGTTTCGGAGAATTTCAGAACAGTTGAATGACATTCGTGATACCAGGCCAGGGCTGATTCTGTACACCTACACCCTGGCATCTGGGCAGGGTAAGAACAGCGCCCGATTTGTCGTAGATGCTGACCTGTTGAACGATCTGAAAAACAGAACTGAAGAGAATAAAAATGATGAAATATCGCCCTTTGGCAAGGTCTATGATATCTCTGCACAACCCGCTACGCAACAGGCACTAACCGAGAGAAAATTGGTCATCAACAATGTATTCGTCTATGACAAGGAATATAAAGTCAATTCCATCATGGGGTTTGCCCCTATTTACGACAAAAAAACTCATGAATTTCTCGGGATCTTGGGCGCAGATATTTCGGATGCGAATATAGCCACATTTTTGAATAAAATTTTGATGACCAGTATTCTGATCACCTTGGCCGCTATCGGTGTCGTGACCATCATGTCCGTCACCATGGCGGGGTCGGTCAGCCGCCCCATTACCAGTATGTCAATGGTGGTCAAGCGGTTTTCTGATCATGACCTTGATGCGCGAGTGGACTTTGACACACGCATTCTTGAGATATCAAATTTGATCACCAGTTTTAACTTTATGGCCGATACGATCAAAGCCAACCATGACCGTCTGATCCTGCTGAACGCTTCGTACGAACGGTTTGTCCCGGTTGAGTTCTTGGGTTATCTGTCCAAGGATAATATTTTGCAGGTTCAGTTGGGTGATCAGATTCAAAAGGACATGGTGATTATGTTTTCTGACATCAGGTCATTTACCACATTGTCAGAGGCTATGACCCCCAAGCAGACGTTTGATTTTTTGAATTCTTATTTACAACGCGTTGGCCCGATTATTCGGAGGAACGCAGGGTTTGTCGATAAATATCTGGGAGACGGCATTATGGCCTTGTTTCCAAAGTCCCCAAATGATGCCATCAATGCGGCTATTGAGATGCGCCAGGAACTGATCACATACAACCAGATGCGCCGCGAACAAGGTCAGGTTGAAATCAATACCGGCGTAGGTCTGCACGTCGGTACGCTGATGTTAGGAACCATCGGGGAAGATAAACGGATGCAAGGCACGGTGATCTCGGACTCTGTCAATCTGGCCTCACGGTTGGAAAGTTTGACCAAGGTTTATGGCGTTTCGACGCTGATCAGCAAAGAACTGTTTAGCCGACTTGACTCCCCCGAAAAATACCATTACCGATTTTTAGGAAATACCAATGTCAAAGGCAAGACTGAGAGTATTGCCGTCTTTGAGATCTACGACGGTGATGCCCCCGATGTGATCTCCAAAAAGGATACCATCAAGCCAGACTTTGAGAAAGCCGTCCACTACTTTGCCACCGAAGAGTATGCAGTAGCACAAGGTTTATTTGCCGATGTGCTTGAGAAATATCCTGAAGACAAGATATCGGATTTTTACCTGCAAAAATGCCAAGACCACCCGATGGCGACAGTCGCCTGATTGCCACCCGATGGTGAGCAATCAATTTACCGATCAAGTTTGCCAATGGCAGCCCCAGGATTGACCCGCACGGGCTTGTGGCCCCACAGGTCTTCAAGCTGGTAATACTGGCGAATGTTGGGCTGCATCACGTGGGCGACAGCAGGGCCGCAGTCCACGATGATCCATTCGCCGTTTTCAAGGCCCTCGATGCGGGGCTTGCCAAACCCAGCCTTGCGCACGGCATCGACCACACTGGCGGCTAAAGCGCGGGTCTGCCGATTGGATGTGCCGGTTGCGATGATCACCCGCTCAAACAAGGGCGACAAGTGTTCAGTGTCGAATACCACAATGTTGTCAGCCTTGGTGTCTTCAAGGCCGTCCACGATGGCCCGTTGCAGGGTTTGAATGAGGGCAGGTTTGAAAGCGTTGGGGACAGATGTCCGTAGGGGTTGGGGTGGGTTGATCGTCATTGAATCGTCGTGTAAAGGTGGTGATGGGCAATATAGCGAGCCACCTGTGGGTGGATCATCGCAGTCACGTCTGCGCCCGCTGCAATCAGGGTTCTGATGTCGGTGGCGCTGATGGGCAGCATGGGCATCTGGAGATGCACCTGGCGGATAGCCGTTTGCACGGCTGTTGGTGCGTCAGCCCGGTCACAACCATCGCCCACAGAGCAAGCGCGATCAGCAAAACAAATCGTGGCCACCCCGATGATGTCTTGGTAGGCCTTCCATCGGTGTAGTACACGAGCCTGGTCGGCACCCAAGATCAAAAAAAGCTGACACCCTGGCCATAAGGCCATGATTTCATGCAGGGTATCAATGGTGTAGCTGGGGCCGCTTCGGGTGGTTTCACGGTCATCCACGGCGGCCGAGGCCAGATCGGCAAAGGCCAATTGCACCATGGACAGGCGATGCTGTGCAGAGGTCAAAGGGCCGGGCCGGTGAACCGCCTGACCGGTTGGGACGAGGTGCAAGGTGTCAAGCCGCAATTGCGCCACTGCGGATCGGGCCAAAGTCTGGTGCGCCAGATGCGGTGGATCAAACGCGCCACCCAAAACACCGATACGCCGGACGGTGCCGTCACCCGTGCCGAGGGAAGCATCAAGATGCAAGATGGGGACCAGCAGATGGCTGGGCGACGAGCTTTTTGATGGCACGGTGTCCAATATCGGTACGGTACTGTCTGCCGTCAAAGTCAATACCGGCGGCCAGCGTATTGGCACGCTGCTGCGCTTGTTTCACACTGTCGGCCAGTACCGTCACGCACAGCACGCGTCCACCTGATGTCTGCAACTGGCCCTGTGCCGACCGCTGTGTACCGGCCTGAAAGATAACGGCATCGCTGGTATCGGCAGGAATGTAGCGAATGGCATCGCCGTAGCGTGGGCTAGAAGGGTAGCCATGTGCGGCCACCACCACACCCAACGCGGTACGCCGATCCCACTGTAATTCGATCGGGTCCAAGCCGCCAACGGTCTCTGTGGCGGCCAGCAAGACATCCACCAGATCGGTCTTGAGACGCATCATGATGGGCTGGGTTTCGGGGTCGCCTAGGCGGCAATTAAATTCAAGTGCTTTGGGGTGTCCGTTGGCATCGATCATGAGGCCGGCATACAAAAACCCGGTATAGGCGATGCCGTCGATTTCCATGCCGCGCACCGCCGGCATGATGATTTCACGCATCACGCGGGCATGAACATCCGGGGTAACCACCGGAGCGGGTGAATAGGCCCCCATGCCGCCGGTGTTGGGGCCGGCATCACCATTCAAAAGTCGCTTGTGATCCTGGCTGGAAGCCAGCGGCAACACGTTTTTGCCGTCTGCCATGACGATAAAACTGGCCTCTTCGCCCTCAAGATAGTCCTCGATGACGATGCACGCACCGCCCTCATTGTGGAGGATGCCGGCAGCACCGGTCTGTAGCATCTGGTCGATGGCCGTATGTGCTTCGTCCAGTGTCATGGCCACCACAACGCCCTTGCCGGCTGCCAGGCCGTCAGCCTTGATGACGATCGGAGCGCCTTTTTGAGCAACGTAATCGTGGGCTACAGCAGAGTCAGTAAAGATCTGGCAATCGGCCGTTGGGATATGGTGGCGCTGCATGAAGGCTTTGGCAAAGGCTTTGGAGCTTTCAAGCTGGGCTGCCGCGCGAGTGGGGCCAAAAATGCGCAAACCGTGGGCGCGAAACTCATCAACGATGCCACTGGCCAGAGGTTGCTCGGGGCCGACAACCGTTAATTCGATGCGGTTGGACAAAGCCCATTCCCTAAGCGCTTGAATATCGGACAGGTTGATATTGTCAAAACGGGAATCCCAGTCGGTTGCTGCTGTGCCGGCATTGCCGGGGGCTAGGTAAATTTTTTTGACCTTGGGGGATTGGGCGAGCTTCCAGGCAAGAGCATGCTCGCGACCGCCGCCGCCGATGACCAAAATGTCCATGAATGTGCTCATAAGTTGTCGGTGTCTAGTTCGGCATTGTGATAGACCGCCTGAACGTCGTCCAAGTCTTCAAGGGCATCGAAAAGCTTTTGCATCCGTACAGCATCTGCACCGGTTAACTCGATGGGGTTATCGGCCCGCAAAGTGACCTCGGACACTTCAGGGGTCAGACCAGCGGCTGTCAGGGCGGTTTTGACAGACTCAAATTGAGACACTGACGTGATGACCTCGATGACACCCTCGCAGTCAGTCACCACATCGTCGGCACCGGCCTCAAGGGCCAGTTCCATCACATGGTCTTCGCTGACACCAGGTGCAAAAACAAACTGGCCACAATGCTTGAACTGAAATACGACCGAGCCTGCTGCACCCATGTTGCCGCCATATTTGGCAAAGATATGGCGAACCTCGGCCACGGTGCGAACTCGGTTGTCGGTCATGGTATCGACGATGATAGCCACACCAGCCATGCCATAGCCCTCATAGCGTATCTCTTCATAACTGATGCCCTCGGCACAACCGGTGGCCTTGTCAATGTTGTATTTGATGCGGTCAGCCGGCATATTGGCAGAGCGTGCACGGTCCATTGCCAGCCGCAGCCGGGGGTTTGACGATGGGTCTGCGCCACCGGCACGGGCGGCCACGGTAATTTCACGGATGATGCGCGTCCATATCTTGCCACGTTTTTCATCCTGGCGACCTTTACGGTGCTGGATGTTGGCCCATTTGCTGTGTCCTGACACAAAAACTCCTTTTTTAGCGATTCATCAAAAGTCAAATCACGGCTACTTCGGCGATCATGTCGATCTCCAGACAAGCCCCCAGCGGGATTTGGGCCACGCCAAAGGCACTGCGCGCATGCTGACCACGCTCGCCAAACACCGAGACCAAAAGCTCACTAGCCCCATTGGTGACGAGATGGTGCTCGGTAAAGTCAGTGCTGGAATTAACCAACGACATCAGTTTGACGATACGCACGACGCGGTTTAAATCTGACACCGCGGCATGCAAAGTGCCCAGCAAGTCGATGGCTACGGCGCGTGCAGCGACCACGCCGTCAGCGGTGCTGAGAGTTTTGCCAAACTGCCCTACCCAGGGCTTACCGTCTTTTTTGGCAATATGACCGCTTAAAAAAATCAGTTTTCCAGTCTGGACAAACGGCACATAAGCTGCCGCTGGCACGGCCAAGGGGGGCAAAATGATACCGAGCTTGGACAAATTTTGGTAAATGCTCATGGATGCGAAAGTACCTGGGGAGATGTGGGGGGATGAGGTGTATGGAGTAGGAGACCGGCGCTACCGCCCGTCAATGCTGAAACTGCTGGATCAGCGCCGTACAACACGCAGCACCCTTGGCAAAGTCAAAAGCATTGACAGCATCATCAAGTGCCTTGAAAGCGTTGTTGTCCGTCATGGGGTGTTGGTGCAGGCGTGCGTGGACGGACAGAGCCGCCATATCCGAATTTTGTAAAAGACTCTGCAGTTCTTTCAGATCAATGACCAGTGCAAGAGGGTCTAATGGGGATGCGGTGGTGACGGCAGTCGGGTCAGCAGGCGGGGTCTGTTCGTCGGACTGTGGGGTGGTACTTAAACCGGTCACCACCTGGTGCATTACCTCCATCGTACTGGTCACTGCCTGCCGGAAAAGCCGACACATATTCTCAGGCGCAAAGCCGTCGCCAGCATTTTTAAGCTGAACTTCCAGTTTTCTGGCCACCGCCGACATGTAGCTGGCCCCCACCGTGGCAGACAAACCCTTGAGGGTGTGCAACTGGCGGACGGCTGCATGGCGGTCGCCGGACTGCATCAGTTGGTCAAGTTGGTCAGGCTGTAGTGCAATATCGGCCAGATAGGTCTTGAGGATGCGCCCATAGAGGTCACGGTTACCGGCCATGCGTTCTAGCGCAGCCTCTACATCGACGCTGTTGACAGCCGGCAACGGCCCTGCGTCAGGAGGGACAGGAGTCAGTTTGACAGAAGCAGTGGACGCAGGCGCTGTACCACCGTCTGATCGACCACAGCAACGAAGCAAGGTCTCGATCAGGTGCGGTAGGTCAAAAGGCTTGCCCACATGGTCGTTCATGCCTGCATCAAGACAAGCTGCCCGGTCTGATGCCATGGCGTTGGCAGTCATGGCAATCACGGGAAGCTCAGACAGGCCCAAGTCTGTGCGAATGGCCCGCGTGGCCGCATAGCCGTCCATGACGGGCATCTGGATGTCCATCAGCACAGCATCAAAGCCCGGGACAGCATTGGCAACGGCGGTCACTCCTTCTTGCCCGTTGCCGGCGATCTCAACATCGGCCCCTTGGGATATCAAAAGTTCACAGGCTACTTGCTGGTTGATTAAGTTGTCTTCAACGAGCAAGAGACGCATGCCAGCCAGACGTTTGGCACGCGGAGCTTTGGCTGCGGTGACCGCTGGCGAACTCAATGAAGCATGGGCGTTGGTCACGGTATCCAGCAGCATGGACGGCGTGAACGGCTTGACCAAAAATCCATGCAAACTGGTACGTTCAGCCTCACTGCGTTGCATCAGCCGGCCCTGACCATGCGCCGTCACCATCACGATGATGGGAAGGGGCGAAGGCTGTCCCTGGTAAATGGCCTGGAGTTGTTTAAGGGTTTGCCAGCCATCCATGTCAGGCATTTCCCAGTCCATCAACACCACATCGTAGCTCTGCAAGTGATTTTGTTGGCGGCTTTTGGCCTGCACAATGGCATGCTGGCCGCTGCTGACCACGTCGGCCTGCCAACCCCAGGATCGCACGATACAAGCCGTTAGATCGCGAGCGATAGGATTGTCATCGACGATCAAAACGGTCATAGGACTTGTAATGCGAGGAGAACGGTCTTCTGGGGTGCTCAGGCCAGCGGCTTCAGGCACATCCAGTGTGAAGTGAAAGGTACTGCCGTAATCCAGCTCGCTGTCAACGCCAAGTTCACCGCCCATCAGGGCCACCAGACGCTTGGAGATGGATAAACCCAGCCCTGTACCCCCAAAACGCCGCGAAGTCGAGGCCTCAGCCTGGGAAAAACTATCAAAAATATGCTGTTGCTGCTCCAAGGCGATGCCTATCCCGCTGTCTTTGACAGAAAACTTCAGGCGAGCCTCTGTGTAAGGAGAGGTGAGCCGCCTGATCTGGATCACGACCTGGCCATGCTGCGTGAACTTGATCGCGTTACCACTCAAATTGATCAGCACCTGTTGCAGACGCATGGCATCGCCAACAATGGCCTTGGGGATGTTGGGGGCGACATCAAACAGAACCTCAATCGGCTTGTTGCCCACGTTGGCCGATAAAACGACCGACAGGTCTCTCAGCAGACGATCGATGCGAAATGGCTGCGGGTCAAGCTCCATCTTGCCGGCTTCCATCTTGGAAAAGTCCAGAATGTCATTGAGCAGGCCGAGAAGGCTGCGAGCAGCACCTTCGGTCTTGAGCGCGTAATCCATCTGGCGATCGGACAGGTCAGTGTCCTGGAGCAACTTGACCATACCCAAAATGGCATTCATCGGGGTGCGAATTTCGTGGCTCATGTTGGCCAAAAACTGGCTTTTGACCACAGTGGCCTGTTCTGCGGCCTCGGTGGCATTGACCAAGTCGGTGATGTCCACCCGAAAACCCACGGTCTGGCCGCTGGGCAGGCGGCGCTCAAGCACCCGAAGCACACGACCATCAGCCAGCCGCTGGATCGAGGTGTCGCCACAACGGTGTTCGGCTATCCGTTCAGTCACCCAGTTATCAATCCGACCGATGGCCTCAGGGTACAGACCGTATTGCGCGCCCAGGCGAATGATGTTCTCAAAGGATGTTCCAGGCACGACCTTGTCACGAAAATCAGAAAACAGGCTGCGGTATTTTTCGTTGCAAAACAACATCCGATCCTCTGCATCAAACAAAACAAAGGCCTCGTCCAAGGCATCAAGCGCCCCCGTAATGACAGCCTCGGTTTCGTGCCTTGCATCCTCAGATTGTTGCCATTGGGCTGTGGCCTCACGCTGGGCCTGAAGGGTCCGCAGATGGTCGTTATAGCCCTGAATCAGTTGACCAATTTCGTCTTCTACCAGCGCCAGCTCTAGGGGAGCATGGTGTGCATGCGGTGTGGACTGGAGTTTTCTGAATCCATCGGAAACAGCGCGTATGGGGCGAACCGTGGTGGCGGCAAAACGCCAGGTGAAGGTCAAGATCAAAAACAGTCCGATCAACAGAACGACAAAGGTGGCCAGTCCCAGTAAGGCGGTTTTTTGGGTCAGCAAATGGCGGGGTGTCAAAGCCACCAACACCCACTTTTGCCGGTCTGAATGCGCAACATTCAGCAAGACATCCACACCGTCCAGGGAAAAATGTGACACCGTTTGATCCGCCTGAACAATAGACAGTACCGCAGGCGACAGGGTCTGACCAAAGCGGCGGGGATCGTTGTGAAGGGTGATTCGACCATGCTGGTCCAGTTGCATGAGTTGCATCCCGGGAGCCAAGGCAACCCCCGCTGAAAAGTTGCGCATGACCTCATCATTCAAGCTAATAACCAGCACACCCACCGCCTGAGTTTGGCCTGTGGTGGGCGAGAAATGCCAGATGGCTCGGGCAAGACTGATGACTTGTTTTTGTTCGGAGTTGGCGTTCATGTTATTGTCAATGCCACGCCACAACAATTGAGAATCGGCATTAATCGCCTCGCCCAGCAACCTGTTGGCCGCAAAATGGGGAACCTGGCCAACATCCAGTGTCTCGCCAATGTGAAAGTGCTGCCCCCCCTTTGAAAAGACATCGATCGACACCAGGCCTTTGATGCGGACATAAGTGTTGAGGATGTAGCCAATTTGCGCCTGCAATTCAAGCGATTTGAAAGAGTCGAAGGCTTGTTGATCAACGGCCAATAGCGCTTGACCTATCGCGGAATTGCCGGCTATTCCTGCAGCCATGTCCTCAACCTGATCGTGATAGAGCTTAAGGTACGACGCAAAGCCGGCCACCAAGCGGGAGTTTTCGGCTTCGGCCTGTTCAACCACAATTCGCTTTGAAATCTCAAAAGCGGAGAGACCCGATAGCAACAGTGGCACGATGCCGGCTATTAGCAGATAGCCCAGCATCTTGACGGTGATATTGACCTGTAGGCGAGGCCCAAATTTCCAATGATCCCGGTGAATCGAGCTCATCAACCGACTCAACCAACCCGGTCGAATCTGTGACAGCCTGAAAATTTTTTGAATCAGTGAACTTATGCGGCGCATGACGCGGATCGGGCTGACGTTGGGAATAATGCTGTCAAGTCGTCACTCCGTGAACGGGCGAGGCAAGACACTGCGCTCCCGCCACAGAACAAGGTATCCAAACGACGATGCCCTGCATTACTGCACATTGGACGCAGTGACAAGCCGTGTGTCGATCAGGGTGACGGGGGGGACGGGCTTGCCGTCCAGCAGTTGTTTCGCCAAAACCACGCCCTGGTAGCCCTGAAGGGCAGCCTGTTGATCGATGGTGGCCGCCAGCCGATGGGCGCGAACCTCGGCGATGGCCTCAGACAATGCGTCAAAACCGGCTACCTTGACGCTGGTCTTACCGCTTTCCTGCAAATACTTAAGGGCACCGATGGCCATGATGTCGTTGGCAGCAAAGAGGAGTTGAATATCAGGGTGTTGTGCAAACATCTGCCGTGTCACCTCGTACCCCTCGTCAATTTTCCAGTTAGCGGTCTCGGAGGCCACCACCTTGACGAACTTATTCTCAAGCAGGCCACGCAGGGCACCCTGGGCACGCTGACGTGCGTTGTCGGCACTGCGGATGCCCTCGAGGATGGCCGCCTGCGTGGGAGCTGTGATGCCTTTGGCCAAAAACTGCCCAGCCTTGTAAGCACCTGCCTCGTTATCGACACTGATAAACGGAATGGGGCTCAGGCCGGCCAGCAAAATAGCCTCGGGGTCAAGCCGGTTGTCGATATTGACCACTTTGATACCTGCTTCAATGGCTTTTTTCAGGACAGGCACCAGACGCTGGGAGTCACCTGGTGCGATCACGATGGCGGCTACTCTGGCGGTAATCAGATCATCAACCAACTGAATTTGTTGCTCAATTGAGGCCTCTTGAGCGGCCGTCTTGACCTTCAGCCGAATGTCGAGTTCCTTTTCGGCACGCCGCGCCCCTTTTTCCATCTCAACAAAGAACGGGTTGGTCAGGGTCTTCATGACCAATCCGATCTCCGGTTTCGCTGGCGCAGAGGCCGGAGCAGAGTCGACCTTCACAGCGCTGGACGCTCCCGAACCGGAAGGTCTGTCGCAGGCGACCAACCCCAAACCAACCAGCAGAGGAAACAACAGGTGCAATAACTTCATGGATGCTCTCATTCAAGGCGCTCAATACGCGATAACGCGCGGGGGGCGCTATTATGAATGAGCGCTTTTGAGCAAGACAGCGGTGTCACAGACAGAAAGATCACACAAGGATCGCCCCTGTGTCCATCATCCGACGTATGTACCGTGCGATCAAATCGATTTCCAGATTGACCCTGGCACCCGTTTGCAGTGTACGTAGGGTGGTGTTGTGCAGAGTATGCGGGATGAGGTTGATCTGCAACAGACAGCCGTTCTCAGTGTCGCAGACGTGATTGACCGTCAGACTGACTCCATTGACTGCGACAGACCCCTTGCAGGCAAGATAGGGAGCCACGTCAGCGGAGGCCAAAAGGTGCAAGGTCAGGCTTTCGCCCGCCGTGACCACGTGGGCGACGTGGCCAATGCCGTCGACGTGACCCGTGACCATGTGACCGCCCAAACGATCCTGCGCACGCAAAGCTTTTTCAAGGTTAACCCAGCCAGGTCGATCCAATCCGGTCGTTGTCTGTAGAGACTCTGCCGACACATCAACCATGAACTGTTGCCGCTCCACACCCAGCGTAGTGACAGTCAAGCAAGCACCGTTGAGCGCGATGCTATCGCCAAGAGCCACGTCATCAAGGTAGTAGGGCGGACAAGCAACCACGAGGTGTTTGCCGTGCAGGGGAGTGTCCCCAAGGTTGCTGACCGTGATGATCTGGCCTATGCCCGTGATGATGCCTGTAAACATAAGTAATTGTCACCTGACAGGTTAGTCTTGCCCAAACAGGTCACGGCTATAGACTTTGCACGCCGCATCACGGATGTCATCTGTGATGCGGTTGGCCACAATCACGTCAGCCTCTGCCTTGAACTGTGCCAAGTCATTGACCACACGGCTGTTGAAAAATGAAGCTACTTTGAGAGCAGGTTCGTACACGATGATTTCGACACCCTTGGCTTTGATGCGCTTCATAATGCCCTGAATGCTGCTGGCGCGAAAGTTGTCGCTACCAGCTTTCATCACCAAACGATAGATGCCAACGACACGGGGCTTCGGGGATACCTCATCACTGACATTTTCCGGTGAACGAAGGGGTGATGATGCAAGCTTTTCAAGGATGTCGGCAGCACAAAAGTCTTTGCGTGTGGTGTTGCTATCAACGATGGCCTGCATGATGTTTTGCGGGACAGCGTTGTAATTTGCCAGTAATTGTTTGGTGTCTTTGGGAAGACAGTAGCCGCCATAACCAAAGCTGGGATTGTTGTAGTGGCTGCCGATGCGCGGGTCTAAACACACGCCCTGGATGATTTGCTTGGTGGCCAGTCCGTGGGTGGCGGCGTAGGTGTCAAGCTCGTTGAAAAATGCCACGCGCATCGCCAAATAAGTGTTGGCAAAGAGTTTGACGGCTTCAGCTTCTGTGCTGTGGGTGAAAAGGACATCAATGTTTTGTTTGACAGCGCCTTGTTGCAAAAGTGCCGCAAAGGCTTTGGCACGTTCACTGATTTCTCCAACGACGATTCTGCTGGGGTGCAAGTTGTCGTAGAGGGCGCGGCCTTCGCGCAGAAATTCGGGGCTGAAGATGACGTTAGGTTGATTGAGTTTGGCTGTGTAGCCTACGGGAACGGTGCTTTTAATGACCATCACTGCGCTGGGGTGGATACGCTGCACATCGTTTACGACAGATTCGATCGACTGGGTGTTGAAGTAGTGAGTGGAAGGGTCGTAGTCGGTTGGGGTGGCGATGATCACAAAGTCGGCATTTGTGTAGGCCTCGGTCGCGTCTAGCGTGGCTCTGAAATTAATCTGCTTGTTTTGTAAGAAGTCTTCTATCTCAGCGTCTGCAATCGGACTTTGCTTGCGATTGAGCATGGCCACTTTTTCAGGGATGACATCGATGGCAACCACTTCGTTGTGCTGGGCCAGCAGCATGGCGTTGGACAGGCCGACATAGCCAGTCCCGGCGATAGCGATTTTCATAAAATTCCCAATCGGTTAGTAGGTGTTTGCGCTGATTTTCATCTGGTAAGGACCGAGTTTATTCAACATTCACACGACACACTCGCTTTATGCCCTTCCTTTTTGAGCAACGCGTACAACGCATCCGAATGGTCCACACTGTTGCGTAGACTTCACCCTTCATGGATAGCGAACTGACGCAAAAAAGCCCATAAAATCAGGCACACAGGCGCAAAGCCTGCCCTGAGTGATGCGCATCCAATTGATCTTTTTGACCCTTTTTGACCCTTTTTGACCCTTTTGACATTTTTGCCCCTGCGAGAACGCCCCCATGACCAACCTGAGCTTCAACAACTACTTTCGCAGTCAGCAAGTCCCTCTACAGTGGCTGCCCATCTTGCGAGCCATGGCGCTTGAGTTTTCAGCCAACTTTGACGAGGCCGCCTTGAGGCAACTTTTCTTCAGAGTGGGAGAGCATTTTGCAGAGGACGTGGAAGACCGTTTTCAGGGGGTTCAAACTTTGGCCGATTTGGAGGAGTATCTGAATGAATTTTGGGCCCAGTTGAATTGGGGGTGGGTGGAACTGACCGAGGTCACTGGTGCAATCAACATCGTCCACCAGGCACTGCCTCTGGCCGAGGCCTTTGGCGACGACTGTATGGTTTGGAGCGTGGGCCTGCTGGAGGGGTTTTACCAGACCGTTTTCCATGTGTTGGGTGCCGGTGATGGCATGAAGGTCTTGGCCGTGGCCGATGCCTGTAGCGACCTGACCGTGCAATTACGCTTTAGCCGATAAGCCTCCTGACATCTGCCTTTTACGCTTTGCCAGAATGCCCAAGCACATCCCCGGGAACAAGCTTTCCCCCATTTTCAAATCGCTACAACCCGACCAGCCCTCTGGTGTTCAATGTGCGCCTGTTGCGCCTGTTGCGCCTGTTGCGCCTACTGCACCGGCCCTCGAAGCCCAGCAGCGCTGGCCATTGTTCAAGGCCATTACACCTGTTCAACCCACTGCCCCCCCCGCACTGACAGATGAAGAGCGCCAAAGCTGGCAACGATCCGGGGGCGTGAGCCTGCGTGACCTCCAGCAAGATGCGGCTGTGCCAAGTCTCAACGAAAAACTGGCCGACGGCCTGGGCAGGCTGGCAGGTGTCCATGCGGGCCATCAGCACCACAGCCACCACACCCTGGACGTACCCCCTCCTGCCCCACCCCACTCCACAGCCACTATGGACCATGCGTCCACAGTCCCCCCTCCTGCACCTGAACCACCTGTATTTTTGCCCTCACCCCCGCTAACGACACCCAGCCTGTTCCCCCAGCCCGATACGCCCCCCCTTGAGCCTGCCGCCAGCACTGACATCCCTGCGGCCCCCACGCCTTCAACACGTGGTTTTTCATCGATCAGGCCGACCTTGGCCGTCAACCACATCCAGTCTGCTCCTGACGGTACGCCACAGCACCCAAGTGAGTCCCTCAAAAGCCTGTTCAGACGCCTGGAAAGCCCAACAGTTCCCATCACTCGGTCCGTTGCCAAAAAGTCTTCTTTTCTAAGCCGGTTAGGCAGGCGATGAGCGTTATCGGTGTCGTTTCCATGAAGGGCGGCGTTGGAAAAACGACCACAACCGCCAATTTGGCCAGTGCTCTGGCCATCAAGCTTGGGCGGGGGAGCGTCAGCGTGCTTGACTTGGACCCCCAAAACGCCTTGCGCTGGCATTTGGGTTTGCCTGATACCCAGCAAGGTGTTTGCGATCTGTCCCGACGGGGAGGGGACTGGCGGCAAGTGGCATTTCCCAGTCCGTTTAACGTGCTGTGTCTGCCTTACGGTCAGGCTGACGAGATCGGCCGCATGGCGTTTGAGGACGTTTTGGAACAGCATCCTCGTTGGGTCAGTGACCAGTTGGACCGCGCCGGCCTCAAGCAAAATGCCTTGGTTTTGATCGATACACCGCCTGGGCCATCGGTCTATCTGCGGCAGGTCTTTGCCTGTGCTGATTTTATTTTGGTGGTGTTGCTTGCAGATGCCGGCTCGTATGCCACTGTCCCCGCCATGCAAACCTGGCGGGCTGATGCCTCTGCTACACGCCCCAACCTGGGTGTGTATTACGTTCTTAACCAGGTGGACCGCAGTGACCCCTTGAACCGCGACACTGCGGCTTTTTTGCATCAACAACTTGTCTCTTGCATCTGTCCGGTCGACATTCACGGCGACGAGGCCGTTGGCGAGGCGCTGGCCTTTACCCAGCCTGTCTTGCAATATGAACCCCACGCCCAAGCCAGTCTCGATATGACTCGGCTGGCAACATGGGTGCTCGATATGCTGAACCGATGACCCCCTCTACCTTGTTATCGCTATGGCGTATGCGCTGGGGCAAAACCAACGTGACGGCTCTGGCGCAACCCCTGATAACGGGACGTTTGAGCGCATTGGGAGACAGCCTGGCAGATTCATGGCTTTGGCGTGTGCCCGGATTCAACCTTTTGACCGTCGTGTTGTGGGGAGCAGTGCTATTTTTGCTGACACCCGTTCACCTGACCTCGAACCACCAGTTGGCTTTGTCGCTGGTTTTGTTGCTGCCGGCGCTGTTGCTGAGGTGCTACAAAGGCCCTTGGATCACCCTGATGTTGTTGGGGCTTGCGCTGATCAGTACTTCGCGCTACCTGTATTGGCGCATGAGCCAAAGTCTGGGGACGGACGGCATCGATGCTGTGGCTTTTATAGCATTGGGCATCCTGGTGGCAGAGGTTTTGTACATTGCCCGGGTGGCCCTGTGCATCGCCAACCGGTTAGTGCCCCTTGCAGAACCCTCCAGTGCCCTGCCTGATGCTGTAGCCGACTGGCCAACGGTGGGCATCTTTGTGGTGTGTACCGGTCAGCGTCTGACCCGCATTGAAGCAACCTTGCGCGCCGCAACAGACATTGCCTGGCCCAGACTCAAAATCACGCTTTACTTTATCGATGCGGTGGCACGCGACGGTGTACGCAAGTTTTTGAACGCCAACAATACCGTCTATCTGGTTTACCCCGAGCCTACCGACCATGCCCAGACTTCCAGCAATGGCTACATGAAAGGCGTTGTAAAAAGCGCGGTGACGACAGAAAACGCCACCGCCATGCTTAACCGCGTTCTGTCTGATGCCAAAGAAGACCTGTGCGTCCTGCTGAACATAGGGGATGTTCCAACCAAACATTGCTTGACGGATACCCTGGGGTGGTTTTGGCGTGACCCCACGTTGGGATTGGTCTGCACCCCTGGGCATTTTTTGACCCCGCCTTTCAGCCTATCGCTGACAGGACGAGTTGAAGCGACTGCTCCCTCAGACGGCAGCTGGATGGTGCTGCGACGCAACATGCTGCTCTCGTTGGGCGGCCTGCCAGACGGGCCTGTCACCAGCCAACATCACATCGCACAGGTGATGCACCAAGCCGGCCTCAAACACGCTTTTGTTGTCTCGTCTGAGCATCTGCCGTCGAGCGGCTTGCCGCCTTGTATTCTGCCGTCGCGTACCGTGACCACGCCCCCCTCAGAGTCCTGGTATCGCCTGAATACACCTTTTGGGCGCTATTCATGGTGGTGGCGGTGTCGTATCCATCGCCTGAAAACTGCGCTGGATGCCTGTCTGCCCCTGCTGCACTTGGTCTTTTGGGTCACTCCCATGGTATTTTTGTTGACTGGCTTGCTACCCGTCCACGCCCCGATCGCCGCCTTGCTGCCCTACGCCGTACCCCACTTGTTACAGGGCTGGTTGCTGTATCAACGCCTGCACACCCCTGTGCATCTAACGCTGTGGCTTGAGCTGCAAGAGGCCTTTTGGGCACTGTATTTGTTGGTTCTCACGACGGTGACGGTGACAGTGACCAAAGTCGGCCGAATGGTTAATGCCTGGAAAACCCACACACCACCCGTGCAGGGGCAGGTTGCATGGCCGATGAGCACTCTGGATACGCTGCTGATGGCCGGATGGGGACTGTCGATCATCGTGGGTATCACCCTACTGCAACCAAGCGATATGCCTTTGCTGATCAACACCCTGTTCTATGGTGCATGGTGCGGCATGGGGTTGATGCTGGTGGCTGCCAAACTGGCAGTTGCCGAAGAGGAACAAGACCAGCGATTGCACCGACAGATCAGAATGCAAATGCCCGCAATGCTCAAGCTACCCAACAACCGCACCGTGGCTTGCAACACCACTAACTTTCCGCAGCCCCACCTGCAACTGGCTGTGCCCACAGCCCTGCCGCTGCGGACGGGTGATGCCGTCAACATTTCACTTTTTAACGGATTTGATGAAGTTATCTTTGCTGGCCAAGTACAGTCCGCTGAGGACCGTGCCGTGTATGTCACTATCGACCCAAACGGTGGGGCGGAATACGCAGCGCTGGCTGATGCCGTAGCTGCCCGTGGCCACGATGGTCCGCCATGGCTGCCTGACAGCGATGCAGACCAAATCATCCCGGACTGGGTCACTGATGCATTGCAGTGGCCCCTACTGGCCTGGATGCGACTGTGGGCCAGTCTGATCCAAAAACAGCCGTCGGCAACACATCAACCCAAGCCCGCTGCACCACCCCCCTCGTCCACACCAAAATTATGAGCAACCTTGCCACGTATCACAGTATTAATGGGATCAAACTGTCGCTGTTTGCCTTGGTTATCGGGCTTGTGTGCGTCTTCGCCAGTCCGTTGGCCCACGCAAAACGATCCAAACACAAGGCCGTCGTAGAGGAAGTCATCGAAACCACGTCATCTGACATCGCCACAGCTCCTAAAACACGCCAGGTGTCTTTGAGTTTCAAGCAAATGGGCGCTTGGTCATCGGTGAACCTGAACGGTGCGGACGGTTCTCGGACGCTTAATTTTTCGATTCGAGCCGATGAGGTGGTGACCTCTGCCAGACTCAAACTACAGTACGACTATTCGCCATCGCTGATACCCGAGCTAAGCCACCTGCGCATCTTGGTCAATGAGCATGTCGCCGCCGTTGATGTTCTTCCGCAGGGCAAAAATATCGCCAACAGCCGTGAATACGATCTTGACCCCCGGCTGTTCACCGATGTCAATTTTTTGCGGTTTAACCTGATTGGTCACTACACCCGCCAGTGCGAAGACCCCTTTCATTCGTCCTTGTGGCTAACCCTGAGCGATTTGGGTCGGCTTGAGCTGACCTTGGCCTCCAAGGCCGCCACTTATGACCTTAAATATCTGCCAGCTCCGTTTATTGACAAACGAGACGGTGCCAAGCTCAAGCTGCCTTTTGTCTTTGTGGGAACACCCTCTGCGGGGACGATCAAGGCTGCCGGCATCGTCGCCTCATGGTTTGGCATACAGGCAGGCATCCGGGGTGTGCAGTTTCCGGCCCAGTTCAACACCTTGCCTGACGGCAACGCCGTGGTCTTTGTGCAGGGCACGGAGAAGTTAAGCGGGGTGACGGTACCGACTGGTGCCAGCGTGAGTATTGCACCTCACCCCACCAATCCTTCAGCCCAACTGTTGGTCGTGACGGGCATTGGCGATACCGAAATGTTGCGCGCAGCGCGAGCCATCGCCCTGATCAGTAGCACCTTGGCGGGGCAGTCGGTCACAGTCACCAAAGAAACCGATGCCACCCCACGTAAGCCCTACGACGCACCGGCCTGGGTGCCCGACAACCGGCCAGTGCGTTTGGGCGAGCTTGCACATCCTGAAGAACTGCGGGTTTTTGGCTGGTATCCAGACACCATTCGCGTCAACTACAGGGTGTCCCCAGACCTTTTTGCATGGCGCACACTGGGCACACCGTTCCACCTTAAATACCGATTTATCCGTCTGCCTGAGCACAAAAACTCTAGCCTGAACGTCAGCGTGAACAACAACTTTTTGCATGCTTTTGCGCTGAATCTGCCATTCAAAAACCCAGACGAGATCAACCGCCTTAACCTGGCCGGCAGTGATCATGTCTCCAGGCGCGATGACCTGCTCTATATTCCGCCCTACACCATCGGTGGCCGTGAACAGCTTCAAATGGGGTTTTTCTTTGAGATCATCAAACACGGCGAGTGTCAAAGCATGCCGCCAGAAAACCTACAGGCCTCGATCGACCCCGAATCCACGCTTGACTTTAGCACCCACCCCCACTATGCCGCCATGCCTAATCTGGCTTATTTTGCTAGCCTGGGCTACCCTTTTACGCGCATGGCCGACCTGTCAGGCACGGCTGTGGTGATGCCTGACCGGCCAAACCCCTTTGAACTGGGGATGTATCTGACCCTCATGGGCCGCATGGGCGAGGCCACGGGCTATCCGGTGCTGCGCCACACCATCGTGACCGCCGCAGATGCTGACCGGGCCACAGACGCTGACCTCCTGGTGATCGGATCGGCCAACAGTCAGGCCTTGATGAGCAAATGGGCAGACAAGCTGCCGGTCGTTCCCATCAATGGCGAGCGCAGGGTGCGTGAGCCTGATGCCACCTGGATGCCCTCTTACCGCTGGGAAGAAAAAGACGTGCAATTCACCCCCCAGCCCAAGGGTGATCTCAATCTGACCGGCAACGGCTATCTGACCACGATCATGGCGTTTGAGTCCCCGCTCAAATCAGAGAAAAGCGTGGTCATGATCCACGCCGACAAAGCTGCCGACCTTCAAAAGGTGTCTGATGTTTTGACTGACCCTGAGCGTGTGGGCCAGATCAAGGGTGACTTGGTGGTGGTGGACGACAAAACTGTCAATCACACCAAAGTCAGCGCCACCTATTACGTGGGTTCGCTGTCGCGCTGGCAACGTCTGCAATGGCTTTTGGAGGACCACCCCGTGTGGGTCGGAATTTTGGCCGCATTGGTTTGCCTACTGGCGGCCATCGCGGCCTACCGTCCGGTGCGTTTGTTGCTGGTTCAATACGCGAAACCCAAAGCGTAAACATTCATCCTTGGTTCTGGGCTTACCCTTTTTTACCCTTTTTTACCCTTTACCCCCACACTGACCTTGGCCTGATGGCCTAACCCAAGCACCACCCATGCAAATCATTGCTTTTATTTCCGGTAAAGGAGGTGTCGGCAAAACCACCCTGGCGGCCAACATGGCGGTCGCTTTGGTTCAGCGTAAAAAAAAGGTTTTGTTGATCGATCTGGACCCCCAAAACGCCCAAAAGCACCACCTGAGCATGGACCCCGACGAAATCGCCGGTCTGGTGCGCGAAGGCATTGCCCCCACGTCAATTTTTGAGAGTCCTTTTGAGGTCAGTTTTATCCCGTTTGGGCGTGTCACCGATGCTGAGCTACAAGCTTTTGAGACCCATCTCAGGCAAGATACCGACTGGGTGGCGGCAAGCATTCATTCGCTGGATGCGTTTGTTTTTGACTACGTGCTCTTAGACACACCTCCTGGGCCGTCCGTTTACTTGCACCAGGCTCTCACGGCTGCCACGCACGCCATCGTCGTCCTACTGGCCGATGCCGCATCGTTTGCAACCATCGGCCACATTTCATCTCTGGTGCATCAATGTACCCATGATCGCCCCAACTTTAGTGGGATGCACATGTTGATCAACCAGATGCCTCTACACAGCAAACTAGGACATCAGGTGCAATCGGCACTTTATTCTCACTATCCTGGTCAGATGATTCCAGCCTCCGTCCACCGAGACCCGCGTGTGTCGCAGGCTCTGGCGTTTGAACGGCCCGTCTTGCAGTACGAGCCTGGCTGCAAGGCCAGTTTGGACATTCAGTATGTGGCAGATTGGCTGGTCAATGGCCTGGAGCCTTGATTTTGTGAAGCCAAACCTCCTTGGTGCGCTAGCGCTGTCGATGTGTTTTCTGGTTGATCCTGTGATGGCGATGGGCAATGACCAGCAGCCCCTCAAGGCCTTGGGCTACCTGGCCTGGTGGATGCCTGACAGTTGGCGCAGCGTGCCGCTGAATGAGCTGGACCGACTTTTGTTTTTTGGCCTTACCGTCGATCCATCAGGCCATGTGAGCGACCGACACGGATGGCCTGAGCAATGGCAAGAGCTGCAAGCCGCCACTCGCTTGCACCAAGTACCGGTCGATGTGGCCTTGACCCTACTGGATGCCAAGGGCTTTAACGCCCTGTTTGGCTCTGAATCTGCGGTCAATACCCTGATGACCGATGCGCTAGAGCTGGCAAATCAAAGTCAGGTTGCCGGTCTGCATCTGGACGTTGAAGTCTACGATGGGGCCAACCCCATGGCCATCACGCACTACCGCAATTTTGTGGTCACCCTGGCCGGGCAATTGCAACAACTGTCGCCCCCCAAAATCCTGTCCGTATTTTGTCAGGCCGGAGGTCATCCACCGCTCTACGATGCCGAGACTTTGCACCACGCCAGCCTGGTTGTGATGCAGGCCTACGATACCCACTACCAGGGCAGCCCTAACGCCGGGCCGGTAGCCCCCCTGGCGGGGTCTGATGCCTTGACTTGGCGGTCTGCTGCATCCACTGGTGTGGCGCTGGGGGTGCCTAAAGATCGGCTTGTGATGGGCTTTCCGCTCTACGGCTATGAGTGGCCGGTCAAAACGGGCCAACTGCGCAGTGCCGTTCAGGGTGGCGGCCAGGTCACCACCTTTGCCGCCGTTCCACCGAACGTGTTGCCGGCCATTCAAACCAGCATCACCCAGCGCGTGCAGCAGTACGGGGCCACGCATGATCCTGTCAGCGGGTCATCTCATTACCAATTCAAGAATACAGGCGGTCGCCGCATCGAAGGCTGGTTTGAAGACTGGTGGTCGCTTGGAAAAAAGTTTGACTTTTTGGTCAAAGAGCAATTGGGCGGCATGGCTTTTTTTGTGCTGGGCTACGACGATGGCGCACTGGTTCGCTATTATTTGCAACGCCGTGGCCCCAAAAATCATGACGCTCTCCCTGTGACAGACCCCCCTGTTGATGCCGTACAGCCGACGATACAGAACGCTCCACCTGTACCCTAACCAGTGCCATACTCTGACGCGCCCCACTGAAGAATCCAGCTCAAATGCCCAGCCCTGCTCCGCCGCAACCGCGTGTCATAAAAAAGTACCCTAATCGCAGGCTCTACGATACCAGTTCATCTGCCTATATCACCCTGCCAGAGATCAGGCAATTGGTGATCGATCAACAGGCATTTGAAGTGATCGATGCCAAAACCGATGCCAACCTGACCCGCAGCATCTTGTTGCAGATTATTCTGGAGGCCGAAGCCGGCGGTGCGCCCTTGTTTACAGCCCCTGTGTTGGCCAGTTTGATCCGTTTTTATGGTCACGCCATGCAGGGTTTTCTGGGGGGGTATCTTGAAAAGAATATTCAGATGCTGATGGATATCCAAACCCAATTGGCCGAAAAAACCGGCGGCCTGACCCCCGATATGTGGACGCACTACCTCACACTACAAGCCCCCATGATGCAGGCGATGCTAGGCGGTACGCTGGACCAGTCCAAGGCCATGCTCACGGTCATGCAGGAGCAAATGCAGAGGCAAGCCGATCAGATGCTGGATGCCTTTGGCATTCGTCACAAGCCTTGACCCAACACCCTATTCCCGGATGGTTCCACCGGGATACCCAGCCGAAAACTCGCAGGCCAACTGCCAGCGTACCATCAAATCCTTGCACCAAAAAACGACCGCAGCGAACACAATCCAGCTTGTTGGCCAAGGGACTGACCGTATCGTGGCGATGCGCGCGTTCAGCATCTCCAACTGATCGATCATAGCCGAGGGGGCTAGTTTGAGGTTTTCCGGGGGGCAAACCAGATGCCACGGCAGCCAAAACACAGGTCGATTTCAACCCTGCCACCCGTCACACTGGCCAGGTTTTGTACCGTCATGGGTGCTCTACAGGTTGGGCATTGGGCCGTCAATGGCATGAGGCTGTTTATCCCTAGAGCCTGCGTCAAAGCGAGATGTACACAAACAATCAGCCAACGACATGACAATCAGATTGACAATCATCCCTTGCAGAGCAGAAAACAAAGGTCAATTTTCATGACATGATCAGGCACACGTGGGTGGTATCCTTGCGAAAATCATCTGTCATTAACCACAATACATGCCACAATGATCGAAAACAAGCCAATGCGCGTTGTCGGACGCAATCACATTGCCCTACCCAGCTTGATGCCCAGTGCGGCAGCACTTCAGCAAGCGGCGATACATCAAGCCACTGCCTTGGCCATGATGCCACTTGCCACTTGCGGTGTACGCAAAGGCATTTATCGCTTTACCACCCATGAGCTGGCTAACCGCGCCAGCGATGATGCGCTTTGCGTTGCCATGTCGTTGAACACGGAGTTTTTGAGAGAGTACCCTCATGAGTGATCACCCACAAGATACCGCTCGCCCAGCCAGTGTGGCTGACCTCAAATTACTGCTCAGTGTATTACAAGCGCACGGAGTGGATTATTTTCTGATTGGTGGCTACGCACTCTATGCACTGGGCTACCAACGCGGTACGGTGGATATTGACCTCTTGCTGCGTCCCACCCTGGAGCAGGGAAATCAAGTCAAACAAGCCCTGCTGCTGTTACCCGACGGTGTTGCCAAAGATATGGACCCTGCATGGTTTACAGAAGGTGACACTATTCGGGTTGCCGACGCTTTTGTGGTGGATCTAATGTTTAAGGCCTGCGGTGAAAGCTATGAATCTTTGCTGCCTTATGCTGTGACGATCGACTTTGACGGCGTAGCACTCAGAACCGTCAATTTGGAAGGGCTGCTGAAAACAAAAATGACATCCCGCGAAAAAGACAAAATGGATCGCGTCATTTTGGAACGTGCGTTGGCGGCCAGCAAAAAGTAATGTCAACGTCCGGCGCTGAAAATCCGGTACTTGAGGATTGGGGTGTTGCTTGAATATTAACGGTTACTTTGGCCCTGCATGACATCGCATTGTGATAAAAGGTTTGAGGATACATTTGTCAGTTGAACCCATGACCCAGAATGTAATTATCAATAAGTTTGATACATCATATTGCTTCAAAAAAAAGCGCGGACACACGTATTTAGTGCATTGAGTGCTATCAATAGATGACTTTTTATGTATTTAATTTTTATAAATATCATGCATTATGAGTAACCGTTTAGACCCCCCGCCGTCATTCCCGCTCAAGAGGGAATCCAGTGTGATGTTGCCCCTCACCCCGGCCCTCTCCCCAAAGGGGCGAGGGAGTTTTGCCCTCTCCTCTGTGGGGAGAGGGTTAGGGTGAGGGG
>CAIJOK010000024.1 GCA_903822205.1 uncultured beta proteobacterium
CTGGTAACATGGGTGAGATAATGTCTTTTAAGTATTGAATCCTGAGGAAGTGGATTGACGTTGTCTTTTGTACAAGAAACTTCAATCAATTGTTCTTGTGGCTTAATTAACGAAGTCTCTCCATTAGCTAATATTTTACATTTTTCATAATCATGATGCAGTTGTTCTGTGGTATTTTGATCAATAGAGCATTCTGCCAGTTTGGCAGCCATTGGGTATCTTTGCAATTTCCATCTCCCTGATGCCATAAAAAAACCCCGCCATGCCAGTCAACATGCGGGGTTTGAGGGAAATTTCACCACCCGGGCCAACCCTCAATACGAGGGTTGGATGGCCTTTCTGAGTGATCGCGAGATCGGGGACTTGTTGTTTTCCTGACTACTTATTGACCCAAAAGCCCGACCCCGGCGTGAGATCGCGTTTGCTGGCCGTAAAGTCCAAATAGCCCTTGGCGGCAACGTAGTCGGTCAGCCCTTTGCCGCCGTCCTTGGCCTCAAGGTTTGGCGCATAAAAATACCACTTGGACTGTGGGCCGTCCCACGCCCACAGGGTGGTCAGGTTAAGGGACACCACGCCTGCTACGGGCGGTGTCGCGCTCAGGTCACCATTAAAGCTGCTGGCGCTTTTTGCCTTACCGATCGCCACCAGGTTCCAGCCCGTCCTAAGTGCATGGGCGTTGCCGGCTTGGAAGTCAGTGCCCGTGACGGGTGCGTCGGTGGGCAGTACCACGGTAAACGGCTGTTTGACATTGACCCAAAAGCCCTCGCCGGCACTGATTTCGCCGAGCACGCCATAGCCCTTGCTGGTGGCGTAGTTTTGCAGGTCCTGCGCGTTCATGCTTGGCGAATAAAACTGCCATCCGTTTTTGGGTGCATCCCACTTCCAGACCGTGGTGACGCGGGCCGCATTGCCAAAAATAGCGGCAACCGGCAGCGCTTGGCTCCAGCCATTGCCCAGCAAATTCCATCCGGTATCCAGCGTCAGGGTGTCACCCGGTGTGCCCGGGGTGTTGCTGTCGTAAAGACTCCAGCCCGTGGTTTGAATATGGGTGGTGGACGTGGTAGTAGCAACGGTGCTGGTGGTTGTGGTGGTCGTAGTGCTTGTTGTCACCGCAGGATCTATGGACTGTCCGGCCCGCACAAGGCGAACCTGGTAGGCATTGCCCTTATCGTCGTTGCTGGCTTGGCCATCGAAAAAATCAACATTCCAAGCGTCGCTCAAACTACCGGCATCAGTCGAAGCCGACCAGAAAAACGACGAGGGTGTGCGTGGAAAAGCCACCGAGTCGATCATGGGGTTATCGACCGACTTGTCAACGAGGGTCTGAAGCTCAAGGATATTGGGCAGCCGCCAGTCGCTGTGGTCTGCAAAGTTAACCGTGCCGGTTAGCGCGTTGGCTTGGTCAAAGGTGTAGTCACCGGCCGTGCCCGTACAGGTCGTCCCACTCCATATCTGCCCTTCGGCACAACGCTTCCAGATCAGGCGCGTGGTGGGGTCAGTGACTGTGCCGTCGCCGTTATCGGTGTAAGACGGGGTGGTTCTGGCCGTGGTGGTGCTTGTCGTTGCGACCGTGCTGGTCGTGGTTGCAGGTGCGGTGGATGTTGTCGATGTGGTAGTGGTCGTTACCGGTGCAGAGGTTGTGCTTGTCGTTGCGACCGTGCTGGTCGTGGTCGTCGCAGGCGCTGTGGATGTCGTCGATGTGGTGGTGGTTGTTACCGGTACAGAGGTTGTGGTTGTCGTTGCGACAACGGTGCTGGTCGTGGTCGTCGCAGGCTCAGTGGATGTCGTCGTTACCGGTACAGATGTGCTTGTCGTGGTGGCGACGGTGTTGGTGACGACCGTCACCTTTACGTAGATTCCATCACCATTATCGTTGTACCAAACATCGTTGAAACCCATTAAGAGTTGTGTAGCCCCGCTAGGGACGACTGTCGTCGTTGGCCCGCTTCCAATGAGAAATGGTGTCCCCACAATAACCCCTGCTGAATTCGCGTAAACGCCAATGAGCTGTTCGAGGTAGTTCGTTCCGGTGATGTAGGCCCCCGGTGCATTTGCATCTTCGACAAATCCAGCCACCCCGTTGCCACCAACACCCCAAACGGTGCCAGATGCACCGGCTAAGGCACGACCACTGACGTATTCGACTGAAGTGGTATCGCCAGCAACCAAGGACAATCCATTGATACTGCTAACCGATGTTGGTGCAAAATGAGCGTCCGCTTGACCGTTCAGAAAGACACCATAACTGAAAGAAGGATTAGCTGCAATATCCCATGGACCGGATTTTCCATTTACGAACACAGTAACCGTTGTTGCCGGTGCAGAGGCGCTTGGGAGCGCATGGCCAGCCGCCGCTATTAGGCAAGCCATCAGCAGGTAGCGAATCAAATGTCGAAAAATACGCATGGTCAATCTCCATCAAAGGGCAGGGGGTACTGGCCGCAAGAGCGCGGCCAGCGTGGAGTGATCACTATATCTGAAACACAGGGCTGTTTTGGGGACTTGTGATAGAAAAAACCCCGTGGGCAGCGGTGTAAACTGAAACAATGAGCACGATCACCTTTGACACCCACCAGTTCATCAAAAAGCTGGAAGCATCTGGCACACCCACTCTACAGGCCGAGGCCATCGTTGAGGCACTTCAGGGGGCCATCAGCGACTCTGCCTTGACCACCAAAGCCGACCTGGCAGAGCTGAAATATGACCTGCTCAAGTGGATCGTTGGGTTGGCCTTGGCCCAGTTTGGTGTGCTGATCGGCATCCTGCTCAAACTGCCGCATTGACCCGCCAAAGGGTCGCGCAGGTGTGGCGACGATAAGTAACGCCTCAATCACCACTGCTGTGGTTGAAAATCATCATCATTGCGAATTTCTACAGCATCGCCTGACTGCGCCAGCACAAACAGACCCTTGCGGTAGGCAAATCGGCTGACATCCTGAGGCAGAACCATCGCTGCGACTGCACCCAAAACGGTGAACCCGCTGTATTGTGGAAAACAATCCTTAAACATTGCCAGCCGTTCCAGATGCTCTTCAACATCGTCCTGTGACAAACGTGATTTGCACTCTACTGCTACAGCTGTATCGGTGTTGATGACCAACAGATCAATCTCTGCCCTAAACTGCCCGTTGTCATCACAAGCAATCAGGTTGGCCATGACCTGATGTACAGGCAAATGACGCTGGCGAAACAGCCTGACCACCGCTGGGCGCACCATCTCTTGAACAAACTCACCCAGCCGATTGCCGTGTGCGCCCAACTGCTTGCTCATTGCCTTGATCATGCGGTCGGTTTCTTTCATCTGTTGGGAAGTTGCTTGAATCTGCCGATCAGTTTCTTTCATTTGTTGGGAAGTTTCTTGAATCTGCCGGTCAGTTTCCTGGAACTTTCGATCCGTTTCCTGGAATTTTCGATCAGTTTCCTTGCTCATCAAAGCCAGCTCTTGAATCGTTCGCCATACGTCATCAAAAGTTGGCGCTGTGGATTGAAGTGTTGTCATGGTTGATCTTTGTTTCGTTTAAGGGTAGTGAGACTGTTCGGCTGCAGCCCGCATGAAGCGAAGCGCAATGCGGGTTTTGGGGCGCGATGCAACTGTATGGCGAACGACGATCTCGTATTTTCGCTTTGCTTCATATGGGTTACAGGCACGGTCGATAACGACAGGGCAACATCGGTAGAACCCGCTGCCAAACCCGTGCTGCTATGCTCTGCCCCTTTTTTGAAAAACAGGAGTACATCCCAATGAACCTAGCAGCGTTTGCCAAGCCCCTTTGCGCGGTTTTGTGTCTGATGGCCGTCCAATCCACCGTTGTTTGGGCAGTTGATGCCGCAGCCCCTGCACCGGCGGCTCAAAATAATGCCAGCAAATCGGCAGGTGCAGTCAATCCTCATGCCGGTAGCGTCAAACCCGTGGAGAGTACGCCGATCAAGGTGGCCAAAGCCACGGGCATCAACGCCTATACCGTGGCTGATGTCATCGCCAAAGCCGCAGAGCTAAAGGACAAGCAAGTTCGCGTCAGCGGCAAGGTGGTCAAGTACAACGTGGGCATCATGGGCAAAAACTGGATCCATCTGCAAGACGGCAGCGGCAATGCGACGACAGGCAATCACGATATTTTGGTCACCAGCACCGCGCAAACCAAGCTGGGCGATGTCATCACGGCATCGGGCGTGGTGCATACCGACCGCGACTTTGGGGCCGGGTACGTCTATAAAGTGATGATCGAAGGTGCTTCGATAGAGTCGAAATAGAGTCCAAATAAAGTCCAAATAACGACCACTTTTCTGCACCCAACCCTATGAACACCTCCACCTTGATCCCCGGCAAAGATGCCTCGCTTGAGTCCACCATCACCACCTTGGAGGACAAACTGCAAAGCCTGGGCTTTCACCTTGAAGAGCGCAGTTGGCTCAACCCCGTGGATGGTGTCTGGTCGGTGCATGTGCGCGACCGTGATTGCCCGCTGCTCTACAGCAACGGCAAGGGTGCCACCCGTATGGCGTGTTTGGCCAGCGCTTTGGCTGAGTTTTTTGAGCGCCTGGCCACGCGGTATTTTTGGACGCATTACTACCTGGGGCCGGACGTGGCGGGTCGGGGCCACGTGCATCACCCGCAGGAGCGTTGGTTTGCACTGACGGGCAAGGACTGGCCTGACGGGCTGCTGACTCCTGATCTGCAAGCGTTGTACAACCCCCAGAACGCCATTGCTGCTGTCAGTCTGGTCGATTTCAACTCTGGGGACAGCCAGCGCGGTATTTGCGCCGTTCCGTTTGTTTGCCAAAGTGACGGAAAAACTGTGTTTTTTCCGGTCAATGTCATCGGCAATTTGTACGTCAGCAATGGCATGGCGGCAGGCAACAGTGCGCCAGAGGCCCGCACCCAGGCACTGTCCGAGATTTTTGAGCGTGCCGTCAAGTCTCGCATCATCAGCCAGGGCCTGTGCTTGCCCGACGTGCCTGAGGCCGTCATCGCCCGTTATCCCCGCATCGCCCAAGGCATTGCCTCGCTGCGCCAGGCGGGCTTGGGTGTGCTGGTCAAAGATGCCTCGCTGGGCGGCCACTATCCGGTGATGAACATCACGCTGCTTAACCCTCAGGATCAGGGGTGTTTTGCCAGCTTTGGTGCACACCCCCGGTTTGAGATTGCCCTGGAACGCGCACTGACCGAACTGCTACAGGGCCGCGCCCTGGATGCGCTCTCAGGCTTTGCGCCCCCCTGCTTTGATTTGGACGAAACCGCCAGCACCACCAACCTTGAGATTCATTTTGTCGATTCAAGCGGCGTCATTCACTGGAAGTTTTTGGGCGATGCGCCCGACCATCCGTTTGTCGATTGGAACTTTAGCGACACCACGGAGGATGACTGTGCCTGGTGTCTGGCGCGACTGCACCAAGACGGCTTTGAGGTGTATGTCGCTGATTTTTCGCACCTGGGCATTGAGGTTTGCCGCATCGTGGTGCCTGGCCTGTCCGAGATTTATCCGGTCGATGATCTGGAATTTGAAAACAACAGCGCAGCCAACACCCTCCGGGGGCCAATACTCAACCTGGTGCGGCTGGACGATGCGGAATGTGCCGACCTCTTGGCCACATTGAATGATTTGTCGCTGGCAGACAGCCGTCCAGTAGCGGCCCTGGTGGGGCTGGCCGCAGATACCGATTCATTTTGGAGCGACTTGCGTGTGGGTGAGCTTAAAACCCTGCTGGCACTGGCAGTGGGCGACGAGGCAGCCACCCTGGAGGGCTGTGACTGGATTTTGCATTTTGACCAGATCAACCCCCAGCGCCGGAGCGTCTATGCCTGCATCCACAACCTGATCAACCTGGCCGACATCGGCGACACCGGCCCGTATCTGGATGCGCTGCGTCTGCTCTATGGTGCAGGCGCAGTGGCCCAGGCCCATGCCCTGATCATGCAGTCAGACCGCTTTATGGGGCTGGATGCGCCCGGGCTGGCTCTGGATGGCTGTGAACTGCACCACCGCCTGATGCACGCCTATGACAAGCTCAATGCTGCGACGTGAACCCGCCCGTTCATGTTCACAATCGGCCCGCTGCATGGCCTTCAGACTGGCTGATACCTGACTGGCCAGCACCGCCCTGCGTTCGCGCCGTCTGCACAACCCGTACCCGTACCCGCTCCCGCACCCGCACCCGCACCGGCGGGGTGTCCCGGTCGCCTTATGACAGTCTGAACCTGGGTGACCATGTGGGCGATGACCCACGTGATGTGGCGGCCAACCGTCTTTTTTTTGAACAGGCGCTGGGTGTGACCCCCGTTTTCTTGAAACAGGTTCACGCTCAGGACGTGCTGCATGTGCGCAGCGCCAGCCAAGGTGGCCAAGTGACCGATGTTTGCGATGTCGCCGATGCCGCATGGAGCGACCAATCCGGCGTGGCCTGCACCGTTTTGGTCGCCGACTGTTTGCCCCTGTTGCTGACCACCCGCAGCGGTGGGTGGGTGGCCGCTGTCCACGTGGGCTGGCGCGGACTGGACGGATTGGACGGATCTGACCAATGTGACGGCAAGGGCATTCTGGAGCAAGTTTGTCAGGTGATCAAGTCTAAAATGCCCGTAAATCAAGCACAGTTTGCTACTGATGCAATAGCGTGGATGGGACCTTGCATCGGTCCAACGGCCTTTGAAGTGGGGCCGGATGTCCATGCAGCGCTGACCCGCCACCACCCGCAGGCTGCCGAGATGTTTTGCCCTGTAGCCACCGTCAATACCGTCAAATGGCGGGCGGATTTGGCAGGTCTGGTGCGCCAAAGGCTGCTGTCACTGGGTATAAGCCAGATTTTTGGCAATGACTCAACTGCACCATGGTGTACGGTCAGTCAGCCTGAGCGATTTTTTTCGCACCGGCGCGACGGTGTCAGCGGGCGACTTGCAGCCAGTATCTGGCTCCAATCCAGTACATTTTGACTTTCATGGATACTCACCTCATCCAAAAAGGAGCACACGATGAAAGACAACGACATCAACGCACAGAACACATTATTTGAATCTGCCCGTCAGTTTCAACAAACCCTGACCGAGGGCTGGTCTAAAGCCATGACCTCAATGTTTTCCACAGAGATGGGCAACGCTGGCATTCGCTTGATGGAGCGCGCCACCAAGGCACAGAGCATTAGCTTCGACCCCGAAAAGCTGCAAATTTTGCAGCAGCAGTACTTTGCGGATGCAGGTGAGTTATGGGCACAAAGTTTGCAGGGTGCTGTCAAACTTCAGACCACGGACAAGCGTTTTGCCGATCCATCCTGGCAGGCCAGCCCCTTGGCGGCCTTTACGGTAGCCACTTATTTGCTCAACGCCAAAACCCTCTGCGGACTGGTCGATGCCGTCGATACGGATGCCAAAACCCGCGCCCGCATTCAGTTTGCCGTTGAGCAGATCAACGCCGCCCTGGCCCCCAGCAATTTCATGGCCTTGAACGTTCATGCCCAGCAAAAAGCGCTAGCCACCCAGGGTGCAAGCGTCGCCCAGGGCATCACCAATTTGCTGCATGACATCGGACAGGGCCATATCTCCATGACCGACGAGAGCGTTTTTGAAGTGGGCAAAAACGTGGCCACCACCGAGGGCGCGGTGGTGTTTGAAAATGATCTCTTTCAATTGCTCGAATACAAGGCTCTGACCGACACCGTCTTTGATCGGCCCTTTTTAATCGTACCTCCTTGCATCAACAAGTTCTACATTCTGGATTTGCAGCCTGAAAACTCATTGATACGCTACGCCGTGTCGCAGGGTCATCGCACTTTTGTGCTCAGTTGGCGCAACCCCGATGCCTCATTGGCCCACAAAACCTGGGACGATTACGTTGAAGATGCCGTGATCAAGGCGATATCTGTCACCCAGACCATCTGCGGCGCGCCCACCGTCAATACGCTGGGTTTTTGCGTTGGCGGCACCCTGCTGGGATGTGCCCTGGCGGTACAGGCGGCGCGTGGCAACAAACCCGCAGCCAGCGCTACGTTTTTGACCTCCATGCTTGATTTTGCAGATACGGGGGTGCTCGATGTCTTCATTGACGAAGATTTTGTCCAGTACCGTGAACAAGAGCTGAGCAAGGGCGGCCTGCTCAAAGGTCAGGATTTGGCCAATACCTTTAGCATTTTGCGTCCCAATGACCTGGTGTGGAACTACGTAGCAGGCAACTATTTGAAGGGCGAAACCCCGCCGCCGTTTGACTTGCTGTACTGGAACAGCGACAGCACCAATTTGCCAGGGCCGTTGTACGCATGGTATCTGCGCGCCACTTACCTTGAGAACCAACTGACCCAGCCTAGCAAGGCCATCGTCTGCGGCCAACCCATCGATTTGGGTCGTCTGGACATGCCGGTGTACATCTATGGGTCTCGTGAAGACCACATCGTGCCAATCGGCGGGGCCTATGCCTCTACGCAGTATTTGCCCGGCCACAAGCGTTTTGTCATGGGGGCATCCGGGCATATTGCCGGCGTGATCAACCCCCCCGCCAAAAACAAACGCAGTCACTGGCTGCGCGAGGATGGCATTTTTCCGGCCACCCATGCGCAGTGGGTCTCAGGGGCCACTGAACACCCTGGCAGTTGGTGGACAGACTGGAGCCACTGGTTGGCGCTGCAAGCGGGCGACAAAAAAGCCGCCCCCAAGCACTATGGCAAGGGCAAGTTCAAGGTGATTGAAGCGGCTCCCGGGCGCTACGTCAAAGTTAAAAGTTAAAAACCAGTCGTTCAAATTTTCGCATTTTCTTTTTTTGAGAGGGGTACACCATGCAAAAAGACATCGTGATCGTTTCAGCCGTTCGCACCGCTGTGGGCAAGTTTGGCGGCACTCTGGCCAAAACCCCTGCGCCTGAGCTGGGGGCCATTGTCATCCGCGCCCTGCTTGAAAAAACCGGTCTTGCCACAGACCAGATCGGCGAGGTTATTTTGGGACAAGTGCTGACGGCAGGTTCAGGCCAAAACCCCGCGCGCCAGGCTGTCATCACAAGCGGTCTGTCTGACCACACCCCTGCGCTCACGATCAACGCTGTTTGCGGGTCAGGCCTCAAGGCCGTGATGCTGGCCGCCCAGTCGATTGCTTGCGGTGACAACGAGATCGTGATAGCCGGAGGGCAAGAAAACATGAGTGCTTCCCCGCATGTTTTGCCTGGCTCTCGCGACGGTCAGCGCATGGGTGACTTTAAGCTGGTCGATTCGATGATCGTCGATGGACTGTGGGATGTCTATCACCAAGTCCACATGGGCATCACGGCCGAAAACGTCAGTCAGCGCTATGGCATCACACGCGACATGCAAGATGCCCTGGCCCTGGCCAGTCAGCAAAAAGCCGCAGCAGCACAGGATGCAGGCCGTTTTAAGGACGAGATCACCCCAGTGCGTACCGTCCCCAAAAAGGGCGACCCGATTGTGTTTGAGACCGATGAGTTTTTGAACCGCAAAACCACCGCACAGGCCCTGGCCGCTTTGCGCCCGGCTTTCGACAAGGCTGGCAGCGTGACGGCAGGCAACGCCTCGGGCATCAACGACGGTGCGGCAGCCGTGATGGTGATGACCGCTCAAAAAGCCGCCACACTGGGCCTGACTCCGATGGGTCGCATCGCTGGATTTGCCACCAGTGGTCTGGACCCCGCCATCATGGGCATGGGGCCGGTGTCGGCATCCAGACGGGCACTGGCTTGTATCGGCTGGCATGTGGATGACCTGGACCTGCTTGAGATCAACGAGGCCTTTGCAGCACAGGCCTGCGCTGTTAACCAAGAGATGGGCTGGGACACCGCCCGGGTCAATGTCAATGGGGGTGCGATCGCGATCGGACACCCGATCGGTGCTTCAGGCTGCCGCATTTTGGTCACGCTGCTGCATGAAATGCAGCGCCGCAATGCCAAGAAAGGCCTGGCCAGCCTGTGCGTCGGAGGCGGGATGGGCGTGGCCCTGTGCGTTGAACGCTAAACCCCGTCGCTAGAATCCACGCCCCAATTGCTTGGGTGTATGTCCCGAGTCTTTGGGGGTGCGCCTTCCATCTTTCTATTGTTTTTATGCACTTGCCCCCCGCCCCTCATTCCCCCCTTCGTTTTTTGCATGTGCTTGGTGTTCTCGCTTTGGCCTTGCTTCTTGACACAAGCTTGCAAGCGCAGACCCCTACAGTCACGACCAGCTCTGTCTTTGGCCCCGCAACTGTCGGTGCGTTCACAGAGGCAAACTCTGTCGTGACGATACCGGCAGGCCCCTTTGCCACTGGCAGGGTATCGGGCAATACGCCGCAATCTGCATCCAAAAATGCAGACATCACCCGTCCCAATGCCCCTGCAACCGACATCGTAGCTTCACGGCCGCCCACACGGGTTGCAGGCCCCAACCAGTTTCAGCGTTTTGTGCAAGAAACCACTGGTGGGCTGCTGCCGGTCTTTGGCAGTGAGCTGTTTACGTCTCCCCAAGCCTACGCCGCCAACACGGCTTTGCCAGCCCCTGACAACTATGTGCTGGGCCCGGGTGATGAAGTTCAACTGCAAGTCTTTGGTCCGCAAGATTTTGATGCCAGTCTGACGCTGGACCGCAATGGTCAGGTCAGCCTGCCAAAAGTAGGCACGGTTGCCTTGGCCGGCGTGGCCGTGCGCGACCTTGAAAAAACCATGACCCATCACCTGGGCAAGGTTTTTGCCAATTTCAAAGTCAGCGCTACGCTGGGACGACTGCGCAGCATTCAGGTCTATGTGGTGGGTCAGGCGCATCAGCCAGGCACTTACTTGCTGTCCAGTCTCAGCACCTTGGTCAATGCTTTATTTGCCAGCGGTGGCCCCAGCGCCAACGGGTCCATGCGCAGCATTGAACTTAAACGCGCTGGAAAAACCGTGACCACGATCGATTTGTATGACTTTATTGCACGGGGCGACAAGTCCCGCGACCTGACACTGCTCTCAGGCGATGTCATCGTGATCCCCCCTGTGGGGCATCGCGTCGCCGTGACCGGTGCCTTTGACCAGGCCGCCATTTTTGAATTGAAACCTGGCACAAACAGCATCGCCGACATCTTGTCGCTGGGGGGCGGAGTTCCTGCTTTGGCAACCAGTCAAAAGGCGGTGCTTGAGCGCATCACACCTGCAAGCATCCCCCCACGTCAGGTACTGGATGTCGTTCTTGACGCAACAGGGCTGCACCAGCCGCTTCAGGATGGCGATGTGCTGACACTTTTGGGCATCAGTCCGGCCTTTGCCAATGCCGTGACCTTGCAGGGCACGGTGGCATACCCTTTGCGTTACCGATGGTTTGAGGGCATGAAAATATTGGACTTGATTCCGGAGCGCGATGCCCTGATCACCGGCGACTATTACAAACGCAAAAATTTACTGGTACAAAACGCTGAGGCTGCCAAAGTGGCAGGGGCCAATGTCTCTGGCCAAATTCGGGGCATGGTCGATCAGATCAACTGGGACTACGCCGTGATCGAGCGACTGGATCGCAACAAACTGAGCACGCAATTGATCCCATTCAATCTTGGACGGGCTGTGTTGCACCATGACCCCGCACACAACCTGCCGCTTCAGCCGGGGGATGTCGTCACCATCCTGAACCAAAACGACATCAGAGTACCGCAAGACCGGCAAAGCCGTCTGGTTCGTATTGAGGGCGAAGTGGCAGCTCCTGGTATTTACCAGGCTTTGCCCGGAGAGACACTGCCCCAAATCATCACCCGCGTGGGTGGTCTGACCCCACAGGCCTATGTGTTTGGCACTGAATTTAGCCGTGACTCCGTTCGCACACGCCAGCAGGACAACCTGGACACCTTGATCCGGCGGCTGGAGGCCCAGTCGCAAGCCCAGTCCGGTTCGCTATCGGCCAACCGCAGTGGCATGGATACCACCACCATTGCTTTGCAACAGCAACAGCAGCAGGCCCAACTTAAAAGCCAGATCGACAGGCTTAAATCATTCAAGAGCAATGGCCGACTGGCGCTTGAACTCTCTCCTGAAGCTCAGCATTTGGACACTCTGCCACCCTTGGTACTGGAGGATGGCGACCATATCCTGATCCCCAGCATGCCTGGTTTTGTCTCGGCTTTGGGGTCGGTCAACAATGAAAACGTGTTCATCTACAAGCCTGGCAAGACGGTGGCTGATGTCATTCGATCTGCCGGCCTGACGGAAGACGCAGAGCCTGCCCAGGCCTTTGTGCTGCGGGCCGATGGCAGCATCGTGGCACGGGCCGACCGTGGTGGCTTGTTTGGAAACAATTTTGAGTCTTTGATCGTCATGCCGGGCGACACGGTGGTTGTACCTGCGCAAGTGGACCGTGAAACCCGCTACAACGCCATCGTCAGGGGTGTTAAGGACTGGACCCAAATTCTGTCCAATCTGGGCTTGGGTGTTGCGGCTTTTCGGTCCATGGGCTATTAAGGTGAGCTTGATGAACCTTTCTGACCCTTCTGCTGCAACCACCACGGCGATGATGTCTGCGCCAAGTGCGGGCATCGCCGATGACGAAATCAGCCTGCTGGACCTGCTACAGGTCGTTTTTGACAACCTGCGCCTGCTGGTGCTGGGGCCATTGGCCGTCGGTCTGTTGGCGCTTGGTGTCAGCTTTTTGATCGCCCCCACCTTTACCGCCACCACCCGGTTCATGCCCCCACAGCAACAGCAGGGCGCAGCAGCAGCCATGTTGCAGTCGCTGGGTGCCCTGGGCGGACTGGCCGGGGCCGCTGCCGGCATCAAAAATCCATCAGACCAGTATGTGGCCTTGATGAAAAGCCGTACGGTTCAAGACACACTGCTCGACCGATTCAAATTGATGGAGCGCTACCAAGCCAAATACCGTGAGAGTGCGCGGGCTGCCCTGGATGGCAATGTGGTGATCGTCGGTGGCAAAGACGGTCTGATCAGCGTGGATGCCAGCGACAAAGACCCTGCTGTAGCGGCCCAAATCGCCAACGCCTATGTGGATGAACTGGCTCGCTTATTGACGCGTCTGGCGGTCACCGAAGCGCAGCAACGGCGTTTATTTTTTGAGAAACAACTGGGCGACACCAAGGACAAGCTAACCCGCGCCGAAGTCGCGCTCAAGTCCAGCGGCATCAACAGCAGCGTACTCAAAACCAGCGCAACTGCTGCCATTGAAAATCTGGCCAAACTCAAGGCCGCCATCACCGCCCAAGAGATCAAACTGGCCAGCATGAGAGGCTACCTGACCGAAAGTTCGCCAGACTTTAAACAGGCCCAGACTGAGCTCTCAGCAATGCGCAGCCAGTTAACCCGAGCCGAAACACCCGACCCCACCAGTGCTGGCGCAGACAGCAGTTACATCACCAAGTTTCGAGATTTCAAGTACTTTGAAACCCTGTTTGAACTGTTTGCCAAACAGTATGAAATCGCCCGCATCGACGAAAGCCGCGAGGGAGCGGTCATTCAGGTGGTCGATACTGCCGTGCCACCTGAGCTTAAGAGCAAGCCCAAAAAGTCGCTGATCGCCTTGCTCAGTACCTTTGTGGCGGGGTTTGGACTGCTGCTGTTTGTGTTTATCAGGCAGGCCGTGCGCAACGCTGCCCACATGCCAGAAACCGCCCAAAAGCTCTTGCGCCTGCGCCAGGCATGGCTTAGGGCACTGGGGCGAACACCGTCCTGAAACAGCCCGTCAGGACCCGCAGCGAAGCTCGCCCTCTTGCGCCACGGGGGCAGGGCCAAAAGTCTCTGAGCGACGCTAACTGTCATGTGAATTGCAAGGAAAAAACGGATTCAATCGCTTCCAGGTGGTCGCGGGGGATTTTGAGTCGTATGCGCGCACCCGTTTCACCACCCGGTTCAACCATCAAAACGAGGGTTGGATGGCCTTTCCGAGTGATCGCGTGATCGGGGACTTGTTGTTTTCCTGACTACTTATTGACCCAAAAGCCCGACCCCGGCGTGAGATCGCGTTTGCTGGCCGTAAAGTCCAAATAGCCCTTGGCGGCAATGTAGTCGGTCAATCCCTTGCCGCCGTCTTTGGCCTCATAAGTGGGTGCATAAAAATACCACTTGGACTGTGGGCCGTCCCACGCCCACAGGGTGGTCAGGTTAAGGGACACCACGCCTGCTACGGGCGGTGTCGCGCTCAGGTCACCATTAAAGCTGCTGGCGCTTTTTGCCTTGCCGATCGCCACCAGGTTCCAGCCCGTCCTAAGTGCATGGGTGTTGCCAGCCTGGAAGTCAGTGCTCGTGACGGGTGTTGTGGTGGGCAGTACCACGGTAAACGGCTGTTTGACATTGACCCAAAAGCCCTCGCCGGCACCGATTTCGCTCAGCACGCCATAGCCCTTGCTGGCGGCGTAGTTTTGCAGTTCTTGCGCGTTCATGCTGGGCGAATAAAACTGCCATCCGTTTTTGGGTGCATCCCACTTCCAGACCGTGGTCACGTTGGCTGTATTTCCAAAAATGGTGGCAACTGGCAGTGCCTGGCCCCAGCCATTGCCAAGCAAGTTCCAGCCACTATCCAGCATCAGGGTGTCACCCGGGGTGCCCGGGGTAGTGCTGTCCAAAACGCTCCAGCCTAAACGGACGACTTGCGTTGTGGTGGTTGTGGTGGCAACCGTGCTGGTGCTTGTGGTGGTCGCTGGCGCAGTGGATGTTGTCGATGTGGTGGTCGTCGTTACCGGCAAAGATGTCGTTGTCGTGGTAAATGTCGTCGTACTGGTCGATGTGGTCGTCGTTACCGGTAAAGATGTGCTTGTCGTCGTTGGCGCGGTGGTGGGGGTGACAACCACAGGTGTGCCAGTGCGCACCAGTCGGACTGAAAGGGTTTGGGTCTTCAGATACCAGTCGCTGCTGGCATTGAGAGCGACACCACGGACTCTCGACACGGATGACTGTTCATTGGTAGGTGAAGTTGACCAAACCTTGGCCGTCACACCGCCCGGAAACAGGGATGCGCTGATCGTTGACCGTGATTGCGTGAAATTGACCAGACCCCACAGTTCAGCTTCAGTCGGCACTCGCCAGTCTGTTTTGCCTGCCAAACTGCTGAATATTTGCGAGGTCTCATCCCATGAATAGACACCTACCGTACCGCTACAGGTGCCGATTGTCCAGCTTTGTCCCATCAGGCAGCGCTGCCAGACCAGGCCTGAGGTGGTGTCCGTGACCGTTCCATCCCCTTGACCGACATAGTCGGTATCGGGACGACTGATGCCTGTTAGACCCAAAGACTGTCCGGCTCGGACAAGTCGAACCAAATACGAAGCGCTCACGCTTGATGAGGCAGTTGCGCCATACGAATCCATGCTCAACGCTGATGATGCAGAGCTTGACAACACTGAAGACGACCACAGTCTTCTTTGAGAGGAGGAGAAATAGGTGAACTCAACGTCGGCGATCCTCATCGTTTGCAATTCTGCAATGTTTGGCAGTCGCCAATCCGTCTGACCTGCAAACGACACCGCTCCTGTTCGCGCATTGGCTTGATCCCACGTGTAGATGTTGGGGCTGGCAGTACACCCCCCCGTCGTTTGAACCCAAGTCTGCCCCTCGGCACAACGCTTCCAGACCAGCCCCGTGGTGGGGTCGGTCACCGTGCCGTCGCCGTTGTCGGTGTAGGTTTTGGCTGCCAGCGCATGGGCTGCGCCCGCCATCAGGCAAGCAGCAAGCAAGTAGCGAATCAGGTGTCGAAAGATATTCACAATCAGTCTCCGTTAACAGGGTTGGGTGGGTTCTGACCACAAGAGCGCGATCAGCGTGGGATGGTCACTATAGCTGAAACACAGGGCCGTTTTGGGGATGGACGCTTCTTGATCAAGCACCAGATCGCTGTTCAGCCTCCCAGCCCTTGCAGGCCAGCGCCACGTAGCGCGGCACGGGGCGTGCGCCAGTGCCATAGGCGCTGATGGTGCGAACTGTCATGCCCAGCGCCCGGGCCGCTTGGGGCAAAGTCAGCGCATTTTGGCTGCGCCACTGCACAAAAATGCGCGTGTTGTCGTCCACCGCGTTTTGTGCCCGGGCATCAAGCCACAGGGTATCAGCACCGATTTGAATGTCGTGCTTGGGCCATTCCACAGTCCAGCCCTCGCCTTCGATCAAGGTGGCATCCGCAAAAGCTTGGGGTTGGCGCAAAGGGGCTAGGCCAGGATACCTGTCAAACGCATCGGCCAACGACACGGTATAGACGCTTGAATCGACAAACGTCAGGCGTAACCGGTAGCCACTCAAAGCCTGCACGACCTGCAAACGAGGTCGCTTCATCGTTGCCATGTTTTCCACTCCTCAATTAAGTCCACCTGATGGATATGTAACCAGGCGGTGACTTCAGCCAGCACACCCGCTGGTACGATACCCGCCACCAACGACAGCGTGGCCAGATCAAATTTGGCATTGACTTCACCGCCAACCAAATGCACGTGCATGGGATCGTGGTCTTTTTCGCGCAACTGCAAACAACTGCAAACGGTACTTGTTGCGAAAGCGCTGTTTGGTGGTCATGGACTAGACTGGATTGTATAGAAATAATGTCTATATGTTTGATGATAACCAAGAGTGCAAATTCGAGAGCTGACTCTCATCAGTCCGCACGCTGATGCTGCTCGCGCCAGGCCTTGGCCTTTGCAAAATGCCCGCAACCGATAAATGGCACGGGGGGCCGCAGCGCCGACAGGGGGGATGGGTGGTTGGCACACAAAACCAGATGGCTCTTGGCATCGATCAGCGCACGTTTGCTCTGCGCGTGGCTGCCCCACAGCATGAACACAACGTGGGGCGCGGTGTCAGACACCAAACGGATGACGGCATCAGTCAAGGCCTCCCAGCCACGACCTGCGTGGCTGGCGGGCTGGCCCTCTTCAACCGTCAAACAGGTGTTGAGCAACAAAACGCCGTGTTTGGCCCAACGCACCAGACTGCCGCCTGGCATCGGAAAGGGGGGCAAAGGCTGTCCCAGGTCACGTTGCAGCTCTTTGAAAATATTGCGCAAAGATGGGGGCAGTGGCACCCCCGGAGCGACCGAAAACGCCAGACCCTCGGCCTGACCGCGCCCGTGGTAGGGGTCTTGCCCCAAGACAACGACACGCACGGACTCAAGTGGTGTCAGTTCAAGGGCGCGCAGTGGCTGGGGCGGAAAGACGACGGCTCCCTGTGCCAGTCGTTGCTGCAAAAATTTAAGCAATTGCTGCCCCGCAGCAGAGCCAAAAAACTGGCTGACCAGGGCTGTCCAGCTTGCCGCAACAGGCCAAGCATCAGACGTTGCGGCAAGCAGTTGGTCAGGCAGGGGCACATCCAAAAGAGTGGCAGACATGGCGCTACACCTCAAACCCAAACAAGGCCGCCAATTCTTCGCCAGGCTCTGCGGCTTGCATCAAGGCCTCGCCCACCAAAAACGCTTGTACGCCGGCCGCCTGCATTTGCAGCACGTCATCGCGGGCATGAATGCCACTTTCGCAGACCAGCAAACGATCGGCTGGCACATCGCGTCGCAACTGCAAGGTGGTATCCAGCGAAACCTCAAAAGTCTGTAGATTGCGGTTGTTCACGCCGATCAAGGGGGTTTTGAGCCTCAAGGCGCGTTCCAGTTCACGTGCATCGTGAACCTCGACCAGCACCGCCATGTCCAGCCCCTGGGCGATGGCCTCAAAATCTCGCAGTTGTGTATCGTCCAGCACTGCGGCGATCAACAAAACGGCATCTGCGCCGATCACCCTGGACTCGTAGATTTGATAGGCATCGACCATAAAGTCTTTGCGCAACACTGGCAAATGGCACGCGGCACGCGCTTGCTTAAAGCCATCGACACTGCCCCCAAAAAACTGCTGATCCGTCAGCACCGACAAACAGGCTGCGCCATATTCGGCGTAACTTTGGGCCATGTCGGCTGGATAAAAATCAGCGCGCAAAACGCCACGGGACGGGCTGGATTTTTTGATCTCGGCGATGACGGCGGCCTGACCGCCGGCCATTTTGCTGCGCAGGGCAGCTTCAAAATTGCGCGTCAATACGCGGCTTTCGGCATCCGTCCGCACGTCAGACAGGGGTTTGCGCTTTAAGGCGGATGCCACCTCGGTGCGTTTGACCGCGACGATTTTGTCCAGGATATGTGTCATGAAAGTGGATGAAGTGAAGAAAGCAGGGGGACGTGGAAGAACGCCGCAGTCACGGCAGTGTGATCTGGGTATCACGCGCAAAGGGCCACTTGCGGTTGATCTCGTTGGTCAATTGGCCGATACGCCGCAGGTTGGCCTCAATCTCGGCACGCAGAGTGACCAGGTCGGTGCTGGCCACGCGGACATTGGCCCCCACCGCCTGGGCCTCGGCCAACACGGCATCCACTTTTTGCAAGCTGGCGCGGGTGTCGCTCAGGACGGCGGTCAGTTGTGCCGTGGCCGTCTGGGTGCCGGTTAGGGTGGTCATCACGCCGTCTATCACCCCTTTGTCACCATAGATGCGTTGCTGTGTGGTGGCCAACAGCCGGTTGGTTTGGTCCAGTGTGGTGATGATTTTTTGGGCATGAAGCTCACTGCCCAGCACACCGGTCAGCACCCCATAGCGACCGGTTGTACGCTCGGTCACAGTCTTCAGGTTAGCCAAGCTGGTGTTCAGACTGGACTGCGGGCCGGTCATGTTGGTGAGGTTCTCCAAAAGCTCGCGGGCCGATGCCACCAGGCGCGGAATCTCGGCCCCAGTGTCGCCGCGCAGCAAGGTGCGCTCGGCGTTGGCAGGCAGTGGTGGGTCTGTCAAAACGCCGCTAAAGGCGCGAATGCGGGTGTCGCCCACCATGCCGCGTTCCATCGTAAAAATGCTGGAGGTGCGCAGCCAGTGGGCATCTTTGCGCGGAACATCGACCACCATGCGGGCCTTGCCGTCAGTGCTCAGCTCGATGCGCTGCACCCGCCCGATGGGAAACCCCGAAAAAGTGACCTCCATGCCCACCATGACGCCCTCTGAGTCATCAGACACCAGCACCAATTGCTGCGTACTGTCAAACACGCCCCGGGCCACCATCACGTAGAGCGCAAAACCGGCGATCAGGGCGGCAGCGGCCACCAACAACAGCGCAGCCTTGCGCTCCAGATGGGCAATGGGGGGCAGGGTGTTGGGGGGTGAAGGGTTGGAATCGTCTTGCATCGTCAGATTTGGGGGGCAGTTTTGCGGAGACCCTGCGATTATTATTGCTTGTGAACATGAACAGTCCGGCCTCGATCCGCATCGGCCCACACACCCTGCCTAACCGCGTGTTTTTGGCCCCCATGGCCGGTGTAACCGACCGGCCATTCAGGCAGTTGTGCAGGCATTTGGGCGCGGGCTATGCGGTGAGCGAGATGGTGGCATCGCGCTTCGATCTGCGCACCTCGCATCAAGCCTTGCGCCGCTTATGTCACGACGGTGAGACTGGGCCGATTGCCGTGCAAATTTTGGGCACCGAACCTGCTGTCATGGCCGAGGCCGCACGCGCCCACATCGGTCTGGGGGCGCAGATCATCGACATCAACATGGGCTGTCCGGCTAAAAAAGTTTGCCACCAGTGGGCGGGGTCGGCCTTGATGCAAGACCTCGATTTGGCGATCCGCATCGTCAGTGCCGTGGTCCAGGCTTGTACGCCGCATGAGGTTCCGGTGACGCTCAAAATGCGCACAGGCTACAGTGCATCGCACAAAAACGCGGTGCAGTTGGCAAGGCGGGCACAAGATGCCGGTGCAGCCATGATCACGGTACACGGGCGCACCCGTGACCAGCGTTACAGAGGCCAGGCCGAGTACGACACTGTGGCCGCAGTCAAGGCTGCTGTATCAGTGCCTGTGGTGGCCAATGGCGATATTGATACCCCTGCCAAAGCCTGTGCTGTCTTGGCCGCCACGGGAGTGGATGCCGTGATGGTGGGGCGTGCAGCGCTGGGGCGGCCCTGGGTTTTTCGCGACATGGTGCATTTCATGGTCACAGGCCAGTGCTTGCCTCAGCCGCAGGTGGCCGATGTCAAACAGTGGGTGTTGTCCCATCTGCAAGACCATTACGCGTTGTATGGTGACTACATGGGGGTGCGAACAGCACGCAAACACATCGGTTGGTATTTCGGGCTTATGCCTGGGGGTGCTACATTGTGTGCCCGTTTGAACACGTTGGACGATGGCCTGCAACAGTCACAGGCCGTGGCGGCTTTTTTTGATACCCTTGCCGACCAGTTGGATCGATGGCCTGATGCCGATGCCCTGACGGTCGTCCCCTCACGGTTTTCTTCACATTCACATCCCCCTGTCTTGGAGTCCCTACGATGAAACAACCTGTTGCAGACTGTGTGCGCCACAACCTTGAGAGTTATCTGCGCAGTTTGAAGGGCAGCCCACCCAGCGGCATGTACGACATGCTGGTTGCGACCGTAGAAAAGCCACTGCTTGAGGTGGTGATGCAACACACCGGTCACAACCAGTCGCTGGCTGCGCAATGGCTGGGCTTAAATCGCAACACATTGCGCAAAAAACTCTTGCAGCACCAGATTAACCCGTCGGGTGATGCGGTGTTGTAGCCGGCATCACCAGCCATAAACCCTTTAGCACCTCCCACCCAACGAGCCCACCATGAATGCACTTTTATCTGTCTCTGACAAAACCGGTATTGTTCAATTTGCCAGAGCCCTGCACGCCTTGGGCATCAGGCTGCTTTCTACAGGTGGCACGGCCAAGTTGCTGGCGGACCAGGGTCTGCCTGTGACGGAGGTCGCAGAGGTCACGGGGTTCCCCGAGATGCTCGACGGCAGGGTCAAAACCCTTCACCCCAAGGTTCACGGTGCCTTGTTGGCCAGGCGCGATGTGCCAGAACACATGGCCGCGTTGCTTGCCCACGGTATCGACACCATCGATCTGTTGGTGGTCAATTTGTACCCGTTTGAGGCCACCGTAGCCCAGCCTGCGTGTACTCTGGACGATGCGATCGAAAACATCGACATCGGTGGACCTGCCATGGTGCGCAGCGCTGCCAAAAACTGGAAGGACGTGGGAGTGGTCACGGACGTGTCCCAGTACGACACCGTTTTGGCTGAGCTATCGGCCACAGGCCACCTGACGCAAGCAAGCCGGTTTGCCCTGGCGGTCGCTGCCTTCAATCGCATCAGCCAGTACGACGGCGCGATCAGTGATTACCTATCGGCAATCCAGTTATCGTTTGAGGCTGACCAGCCTGACCAGTCTCTCCAAAGTACGCCTGTGCGTCAGCGTTTTCCTGCGCAATTCAATGGCCGATTTGTCAAAGTGCAAGACCTGCGTTATGGCGAAAACCCCCACCAAAACGCTGCGTTGTACCGCGATTTGCAGCCTGCGCCAGGCTCGTTGGTCATGGCGCAGCAGTTGCACGGCAAAGAACTGAGCTACAACAACATCGTCGATGCCGATGCCGCCTGGGAATGCGTCAAGAGCTTTGACCCCGCCACCGATGGGGCGGCTTGTGTCATTGTCAAGCACGCCAACCCCTGTGGCGTGGCCCTGGGGGCCGATGCCCAATCGGCATACCAACGCGCCTTTCAGACCGACCCCACCTCAGCATTTGGCGGCATCATTGCCCTAAACTGCCCGTTGGACGGGCCTGCGGCGCTACAAATATCAAAGCAATTTGTTGAGCTTGTGATAGCGCCCGGCTTTACCCCTGATGCTTTGGCGGTTTTCCAGTCCAAGGCCAACGTGCGTCTTTTGAAGATCACCCTGCCCATGGGGGGCGACGATGTGGGGGGCCAGGGCCACACTGCGATGGACCTGAAGCGCATTGGTGGTGGACTGTTGATGCAAACCCCAGACCGTTATCCACTGTTGCCGGACAGTCTGAAAGTGGTGACACGGTTGCAGCCCACCCCGGCCCAGATGGCCGACCTGCTATTTGCCCACAAGGTGAGCAAGTTTGTCAAAAGCAACGCCATCGTGTTTTGCAAAGACGGCATGACGCTGGGCGTGGGGGCCGGTCAGATGAGCCGCCTGGACTCGGCCCGGATAGCCAGCATCAAGGCCGGCGCTGCGGGTTTGTCACTGGCCGGCACGGCGGTGGCCAGCGATGCGTTTTTTCCGTTCCGGGACGGGCTGGATGTGGTGGTCGATGCCGGGGCCACCTGCATCATTCAACCAGGGGGGTCTGTGCGTGACCCCGAGGTGATCGCTGCCGCAGATCTGCGCGGCGTGGTGATGGTGTTGGGTGGGGGTCGCCACTTCAGGCATTAGCCCTCAGTCGCCGCAAAGTCAGCGTAGGCCAGGCTTAAACCCTGTACCAGGGTGACGCGGGGTTGCCAGCCCAGGCGGTTGATCAAGGCGCTGTCCATCCACTTGCGGGGTGCCCCGTCGGGCTGGGTAGGGTCAAACGCGATGCGACCGGTATAGCCCACCGCCGCGCCCACCGCATGGGCCAGTTCATGGATCGTGATGTCACTGCCAAAACCCACATTGATGTGGCTCTGCATGGGCAGAGTGTGGGCAGCATAAGTGGCATACGACAGTTGCATCACAAACACGCTGGCTGAGGCCATGTCATCCACATACAAAAACTCGCGCCTAGGTGAGCCGGTGCCCCAGATGACAACCTCTAAGGCATTGGCCACCCGGGCCTCGTGAAATCGCCGTATCAGTGCCGGTATGACGTGACTGTTTTGGGGGTGGTAGTTGTCACCCGGGCCATACAAATTGGTGGGCATGACGCTGCGATAGTCGCGTCCATATTGGCGGTTGTAGCTTTCGCAGAGCTTGATGCCGGCAATTTTGGCCACAGCATAAGGCTCGTTCGTAGGCTCTAGCGCACCGGTCAGCAAGGCTGCCTCGGACATGGGCTGAGCAGCCAGGCGCGGATAAATACAGCTTGACCCTAAAAAAAGCAGTTTTTGCACGTCGTTGCAGTGTGCAGCGTGGATGATGTTGGCCTGCACCATCAGGTTGTCATAGATAAAGTCCGCTGGATAGGTGTTGTTGGCGTGAATGCCGCCCACCCTGGCCGCCGCCAGATAGACCTGTGTGGGCCGTGTTTGTTCAAAAAAATCATGGACCGCAGCTTGGTTACGCAGGTCAAGACTGGCTTGGGTGCGGGTGATGATCTGGGCCGATGGGACACCTTGGGCCAGCAAGGCCCTGACGATGGCTGACCCAACCATGCCGCGATGACCGGCAACGTAAATTTTGTCAGTCGATTCGGTCAATTCAGTCAATTCAGTCAATTCAGTCGATAGAGTGGAATGTGCAGTTGTCATGGGAGAAAACCGAAGAGGGTGAAAGGGCACACTCAGCAGGCCAGACGGCCAGGTCAGTGTGGGTGATGATGGTCATCTGAACCAGAGGTTGAGGTCACCCCCGCCCCCAGGGGGTACTTGCATCCTGTGGGGGGGGGATTTCACGACCGTTAGGGGGTTAGTTCTGCAATGCCCGCAAATACGCCGGAATCTCAATGTCGCTCATGCCGCCGCTGGACAGCGCGTCGGCCCTGCCTGCAATGTTGCGCTCGCGGTTGGTGCGCCAGACGGCAGGGGTATTGACATCCGATTGCCCTCGCATGGGACCCTGATCAGTGGGGGCGGTGTTTTGGCCCTCGCAAGCTGCGCCCTGAAGCAAAAGATCATTCGACCCCGTGCGCCATTTGGTTAGGGGCCGTGGGCCACCACCTGATACCACCTGAAGCTTGGGGCGGGGCTGGCTTAGGCCCGTGGCCAACACCGTGACACGAATTTGGTCACCCAGTGTCTCGTCATACGCAGAACCGTAAGTGATGATGGCCTCTGGAGAAGCGTATTCGCTGACGGTGTTCATCGCTTGTTTTGATTCTGACAGTTTGAGTGTAGATTTGCTGCCCGAAACCAAGACGACCACGCCCTTGGCACTGGACAAGTCCAATCCTTCAAGCAGAGGGCAAATCAGGGCCTGGGTAGCTGCAGTGCCGGCCCTGTCCGGGCCAGATGCCACGGCGGTGCCCATGATGGCCTTGCCAGGCTCTTCCATGATGGATTTCACATCTTCAAAGTCCACGTTCACCTGACCTGTCACATTGATGACTTCGGCCAAACCGCCCACGGCATTTCTCAACACGTCGTTGGCCAAGGCAAAAGCCTGCTCTTGCAATATGTCTTCGTTTTCCTCAGTCAATAGTTTTTCATTCAACACAACGATCAGGGAATCGACATTGGCCTCCAGTTCTTTCAGTCCGGCCTCGGCTTGATTCATGCGGCGTTTGCCCTCAAACTCAAAGGGCTTGGTCACAACGCCAACGGTCAAGATGCCCATTTCACGGGCGATGCGGGCGATCACCGGGGCAGCACCACTGCCTGTTCCGCCGCCCATGCCGGCTGTGATAAACAGCATATGGGCACCGTCAATGGCTTGGCGAATGCTGTCAGTCGCCAATTCTGCTGCCTCACGCGCACGGTCGGGCTTGCCACCGGCACCCAGACCGGTGGTGCCCAGCTGGATCAGGCTGCCGGCACTGCACGTGTTCAGCGCTTGCGCGTCTGTGTTGGCGCAGACAAAGTCAATGCCAAGGACGTTGCTGGCGATCATGTGAGACACGGCGTTGCCGCCGCCGCCACCAACACCGATCACTTTGATGTGTGTGCCGCGATTAAAGGTTTCGACACCGATCATTTCGATAGCCATAATATTCTCCAAAAAATCAAGGGGGTATGAAAACAAAAAAATATACAAATACAAATACAACAAAAGAAATCTAAAAGTTTTTGACGATCCAGTCACGCAGGCTGCCAAAAGCAGTCTTCATGGAGCCATTTTTTTGGGCCACCTTCAGGCCGCGCAGACGGGCTTGACGCGCTTCTTCAAGCATGCCCATCACAGTGGCAGCGCGAGGTTGTGCCACCATGTCTGACAGTGCGCCGGTGTATTTGGGGATGCCGCTACGCACCGGCATGGTCAAGAAAATGTCCTCGCACAGATCGACCATACCGGGCATGATGCAACTGCCGCCAGTCAACACCACGCCGCTGATCAGCGTGTTGGAAAAGCCGGACTCGGTGACGATCTGGTGCATCAGCCTGAATATCTCTTCTACCCGTGGCTCGATCACGCCGGCTAGGGCCTGGCGACTTAACATGCGTGGGCCACGGTCGCCCAGACCAGGTACTTCAACCTGGGCCTCGGGGTCAGCCAGCAACTGCTTGGCGTAGCCGTTTTCTATTTTGATGTTCTCGGCATCCTTGGTGGGCGTACGCAATGCCATGGCGATGTCACTGGTGATCAAGTCTCCGGCAATCGGGATCACGGCGGTGTGGCGAATCGCCCCCCGCGTGAAAATGGCCAAGTCGGTCGTTCCTGCGCCGATGTCGATCAGGGCCACGCCCAGCTCGCGCTCATCGTCGGTCAGTACGGACAGACTTGATGCCAGCGGATTGAGCATCAGCTCTTCAACCTCCAAGCCGCAGCGACGGACACATTTGATGATGTTTTCAGCGGCGCTCTGGGCACCTGTCACGATGTGAACGGTGGCATCGAGTCGCACACCGCTCATTCCAATAGGCTCTTTGACATCCTCGCCATCAATGCTGAACTGCTGAGGTTCCACCAGCAACAGACGCTGGTCTGAGGATATGTTGATGGCTTTGGCGGTTTCGATCACCCGCCCAACGTCGGTGGCGGTGACCTCGCGCTCGTTGATGGCCACCATGCCGTGCGAATTGATACCACGCAGGTGGCTGCCCGTGATACCGGTATAGACACGGGTGATCTTGCAGTCGGCCATCAGCTCTGCCTCTTTGAGGGCCTGCTGAATACTATGGACGGTGGCATCAATATTGACCACCACGCCGCGTTTCAAGCCACCGCTGGCGGCCACACCCAGACCGGCCAGTTTTAAATCGCCGCTGGCGGTGACCTCGGCCACGACGACCATCACCTTGGCGGTGCCAATGTCCAGACCGACGACCATGTCCCTAAATTCTCTTGCCATTGATGTTCACCTGTTGGTTGTGACGGATGGATTAGAACGATTGGCGGCGACCGTGCTGACACCGCCCAGACGCATGGCGTAGCCATCGGTGTGGCGCAGATCGACCGAAGCCAGTTGCGACGGGCTGCGCTTGAAAGCGGCGGTGGCCCGCGTCATGGTGCGCAAAAAGCGCTCGGTACGGGCCACGATGGCATCGCTGCTGCCACTGCCAAATATCAGTTCGGTGTCGTCGTTTTGGAGGCCGCGCCAGCCACCGCGTGCGGTCAATTCAAGCTGGGTGAGCGTCAAGTCGTGAGGGGCAAACAGGCCTTGCAGCTTTTGGTACATGGCCAACACCTGCACAGACTGGTCGTCAGGGCCGATCAGCCTTGGCAGGTTGTCGGCATCCACCTCGTCAGGGTTGGCATCAAAAATCTCGCCAAAACGGTCGATCAATCGCATGTCGCCATCGGTATTGCTGCTGTCGATTCCACTGCCATCGGACCCTTTGCTGCCAGGCATCCAGTAGGCCACTGTTTGATGCTCAGAAAGTGCGACTTTCAGGCGGTTTGGGTACGCACGGTGAACGACGGCGTGCCTGATCCATGGCAGTGATTCAAAGGCATGACGGGCGGCATTGACATCCTGGCTAAAAAAGTTACCACTCAAATGGGGCAACACATGGGCACGCAAGGTTACGGCGTTGTAGTGCGACACATCGCCGGTCACGGTGATTCCTTGAAGGTCAAACTGTGGCAGTTGCGTCACATAGGCCACTACTACACGCAGTGCCAGCAACAGTGCCAGCCCCACCAGAACTTGGGTCACCCTGTTCATCAGCCAAATATCAAAGGGAACGGGGGCACTCATACGGTTCCGTAGTCACAGCAAGCACTGGACAGCAGCAGCAGGCACAGCGCTTGGTAGCTGATGCCGGCTGCCCGGGCCGACATGGGTACCAGCGAGTGGCTGGTCATGCCGGGCGACGTGTTGATCTCTAGCAAAGAGGGCAAACGGGTGGGTGCATCGATCATCACATCGACACGCGCCCAGCCCCTGCAGCCCAGGCTGCGATAGGCCTCTTGCGCCAGTTGCATGATGCGGGCCTCTTCACCGTCTGGCAAACCGGCAGGCACCAGATATTCGGTGGTGTCTGTAAAGTATTTGTTGTTGTAGTCGTAATTGCCGTCCGGTGCCTTGATGCGGACGACCGGCAGCGCACGGGCATCGGCGCATGTACCCAAGACAGGCACGGTGACCTCATCGCCTGCAATGTATTGCTCACACAAAACCTCGTCGCCCAGCCCTGCTGCCAAGGCGTAGGCAGCTTCGCACTGACCCACTGACGTGACTTTGGTCAGACCGATCGTGGAACCCTCACGCGAGGGCTTGACGATCATCGGACAGCCGAGATCACCAAGTGCCGTACGGGTAGCCGCAGCGCTATCCACTTTGAGCCAGTTTGGCGTAGGCAGACCATCTGCTCGCCAGATATGCTTGGTCATGATCTTGTCGATGGCAATGGCGGATGCCATCACACCCGGGCCGGTGTAAGGAATGCCCATCAGCTCAAGCGCGCCTTGCACCGTACCGTCTTCGCCAAAGCGTCCGTGCAGGGCGATAAAGCAGCGCGTAAAGCCCTCTTGTTTGAGGCAAACCATGTCACGCACTGAGGGGTCAAAGGCGTGGGCATTGACACCCTGCCCCTGAAGGGCCTGCAATACGCCGTGCCCTGACATAAGCGATATCTCGCGCTCGGCAGAGGCCCCACCCATCAGCACGGCCACCTTGTCAGATGCCAGGTCAAATGGACTCATCATGCCCGTCCCGTCTGCATGGAGTGCTCTGCATTGTGTAGCATTTCGACCACTTGAGCCGCCACCGAGCCGATCGTGCCGGCCCCCATGCACAAGACCACGTCGCCGTTTTGGGCGTTGTCGCAGATGGCCTGCGGCATGTCGGCAATGTCGGCCACAAACACAGGCTCAATGCGGCCCGCCACCCGCAGGGCACGGGCCAGACTGTGGCCGTCGGCTGCCACGATAGGTGACTCTCCGGCGGCATACACATCAGCCAACAACACCGCATCAGCCTGGGCCATGACGCTCACAAAATCATCAAAACAGTCCCGGGTGCGGGTGTAACGATGCGGCTGAAACGCCAGCAACAGCCGTCGCCCGGGGTAAGCCCCGCGCGCTGCCGCGATGGTGGCAGCCATTTCGGCTGGATGGTGTCCATAGTCGTCGATCAGCGTGAACGTGAACGTGCCACCACCGACGCAAGCCGTTAGATCGCCGTGGTGTTGAAAGCGCCTACCCACACCCTTAAACTGGGCCAAGGCGCGCAAAACGGCATCATCGGCAAGGTTCAACTCAACGGCCACGGCAATCGCCGCCAGGGCATTCAACACGTTATGACGACCGGCCAGGTTAAGCACCACTTGCAGATCAGGCAGCACCACGCCGTTGCGACGCTGCACCGTAAAGTGCATTTGCACCCCTACCGCCCGCACATCCACAGCGCGAACCTGCGATCCTTCAGAAAAACCATAGGTGGTTACAGGGCAGGTGACTTGCGGCACGATGGATCGGACGGCGGAGTCATCGGTACACAAAATGGCCGTGCCATAAAACGGCATACGGTGTAAAAACTGGACAAACGCTTGCTTCAGACGGTCAAAGTCGTGACCATAGGTGGCCATGTGGTCGGCATCCATGTTGGTCACGATGGCCATGAGGGGCAGCAGGTTCAAAAATGAGGCATCGGACTCATCAGCCTCAACGACGATGTGGATGCCTTGTCCCAGACGGGCATTGGCCAAAGCACTGTTCAGCCGCCCGCCGATCACAAAGGTGGGGTCAAGGCCGGCTTCGGCCAAAAGGCAGGCCACCAGACTGGTGGTGGTGGTTTTGCCATGGGTACCGGCAACTGCAATGCCCTGCTTGAATCGCATCAGCTCAGCCAGCATCAGGGCGCGTGGCACCACCGCTATGTTTTTGGCACGTGCGGCCAACACTTCGGAGTTGTCGGCGTGTACTGCCGTAGAGGTCACCACGACATCAGCGCCTGCAACGTGTTCTGGCGCATGGCCCACAAACGTGCGAATGCCTAGAGCAGACAGGCGTTGCAGGGTGACACTGTCAGCCTGGTCGGAGCCTGACACGGTGTAGCCTAAATTGAACAACACCTGGGCAATGCCGCACATGCCCGAGCCACCGATGCCCACAAAATGGATATGTCGGACGGCGTGTTTCATAGGATGTCCTCACACGCCGCCACAATGGCCTCTGTGGCGTGGGTTTGTTGCAGGCATTTGGCCTCGATCGCTTTGTTCATCAGTGTGGTTCGCTCTGTATTCATGAGTATCTCAGCCAATTTTTCAGGGCCAAACTGAAACTGCGGCAGCAGCCAGGCAGCCCCCTGATCAACCAAAAATCGGGCATTTTGGGTTTGATGGTCATCGACGGCATAGGGGTAGGGCACAAACAAGGCTGCAGCTCCCACGGCGGCAATCTCGGTCACGGTACTGGCACCCGCACGGCAAACCACCAAGTCAGCGTCGGCCATGGCCTGCGCCATGTTGTCGATGAACGGCAGCAGTTGGGCATCCACGCCGGCATCGGCATAGTGGCGCTGCACGGCCTCGATCTGCAATGCACCGCTCTGATGGGTGACCATCGGGCGACGGTGCTGCGGTATCAGGGCCAGAGCGCGTGGCACGACTTCATTAAAGGCCTGTGCGCCTTGACTGCCGCCAATGACCAGTACCCTGAGCGGCCCGGTGCGGCCCATAAAACGATCCTGGGGCTCTGGCACCGTCAAAAACGCTATGCGCAAGGGATTACCCACCCAGCGGGCACCTTTGATCACACACGGAAAAGCCGTGAACACGCGGCTGGCCAAACGGGCTTGCAGCCGGTTAGCCAGACCAGCGACGGCATTTTGCTCATGCAGCACCAACGGAATGCCCAGCAACGCGCCCATCGATCCGGCGGGTGCCGTGATATAGCCCCCCAGTCCCACCAGCACATCGGGTCGAACGCGGCGCAGCACCAGCAGGCTTTGCAACCACGCCACCATCAAGCGCAAAGGCAAGAGCGCCGTCATCCACCATCCGCGTCCACGCACACCCCCAAAGTGGATCGCGTCAAAGGCAAAGCCTTGAGGGGGAATCAACAGGCTTTCCATACTGGGATGCGAACGGCTGCCCGCGCCACCCAGCCAATGCACCCGCCAGCCGCAAGACCGCAAGGCATGGGCTATGGCCAGCCCCGGAAAGATGTGTCCGCCAGTGCCACCGGCCATGATCAAGGCACACTTGCCCGCAGGGGACCGTGTGGAAGGCGTGACCGTCCGGTGGGTCATGTCCGGCCTCCCGGCATCAGGGCACGGTTTTCGTGATCGACTCGCAGCACCACGGCGATCGCAGCCAGGTTAAGCAGCATGGCGCTGCCGCCGTAGCTCATCAGGGGCAAGGTCAACCCCTTGGTGGGCAATGCACCCAGGTTGACACCCATGTTGATAAAGGCCTGAAACCCCACCCAGATGGCTACGCCCTGGGCCAGCAGTCCGGCAAACACCCGCTTCAGGGTGATGGCTTGCCGGCCAATGTTCATCATGCGCCGCACCAGCCATAAAAACAGCCCGATCACCAGCATGATGCCCACAAGACCAAACTCCTCGCCGATCACCGCGAGTAAAAAATCGGTATGGGCCTCTGGCAACCAATTCAGCTTTTCGACGCTGCCGCCCAAACCCACCCCAAAGACCTCGCCTCGCCCGATGGCAATCAGCGAGTGGGTCAGTTGATAGCCTTTGTCCAGAGCGTAATCGGCGTTCCATGGGTCAAGGTAAGCAAAAATGCGTTTACGGTGCATGTCGCTGAAGGTGACCATCAGGCCAAAAGCCGCCACCATGGCCGCCGTGATCAGCAAAAAAACCGTGGCATTGACACCACCTAAAAATAAAATGCCCATCGCGATCACGGCGATCACCAAAAAGGCACCCATGTCGGTCTCGGCCAACAGCAATACCCCTGCTGCCAGTACCGCAGCGCACATGGGCCAGACGGCCTTGAACAGGTGCTCTTTGTCCTCCATCTTGCGCACCATGTAGTCCGCTGCATACAGCACCACGGTAAATTTGGCCAACTCTGACGGCTGAAAACTGAGCAGACCCAAGCCTATCCATCGTCGCGAACCATTGACCACCTTGCCGATGTGTGGGATCAAGACCAGCACCAGCAATACCAATGACAGTGCAAACAAAGGGCGGGCCAGCTTTTCCCAAACGGAGATCGGCACTTGCCAGGCCAGCAGAGCCACGATCGACGAGATCAGCAGCCACAGCGCATCAAGCTGTAGAAAATGATGATGGGTGTAGCGTACATAGCGGTCCATCTCGGGTAAAGCGATCGAGGCTGAATAGACCATGACGAGCCCCCACAAGAGCAGGATGGCAGTGACCCAAATCATGGCCTGATCAACCGTCTCGCCCTCTGCGTCTGGCGGGCCTGATGCCTGCAAATGTCGGGCATTGAGGCGCACGGGCAAGGTCATGGACGCATCATCTTGTGGACTTGTGCGACCTGATTGGCTGAACTTGCGAAGCAGACGGGCGATCATGATGAGCCTCCCGGCGCAGCGATACCGTGTACCGCCTGCACAAACATCCTGGCACGGTGGGCATAGTCGTTAAACATGTCCAGGCTGGCGCAGGCCGGTGACAACAACACGGTGTCGCCTATCTGCGCCAAGGCATAGGCCTGTTGCACGGCATCGTCCATGGCCTGTGCGTACCGCAACGGCACACCGGTGTCTGCCAAAACCGCATGGATCAGATGAGCGTCCCGTCCGATCAACACGGCAGCCCGTGCAAACTGCCTGACAGCTTGGGCCAGAGGGCCAAAATCCTGCCCTTTGCCGTCACCGCCCAAAATGATCACGACTTTGCAGGTGGCCCCCACACTGCCAAGTGCCGCCACAGTGGCCCCCACGTTGGTCCCCTTGCTGTCGTCGATAAAGTCAATACTGCACACCGAATTTACCCATTGCACACGGTGCGGTTCGCCGCGATAGGCACGCAGGCCGCCCAGGGTGAGGTTTGGCGGACAGCCCGCCGCAGTCGCCAAGGCCAGGGCCGCCTGCGCATTGAGTGCGTTGTGATGGCCCCGGATCAACAAGTCGCCGGTGGGTAGCAACCGCTGTAGGGGCAGGGCCGATGCTTGCCCACCGTGTAACTCCGTGGTGATCTCTGTGGCGCGAACAAGCCACGTCACGCCGTCTGCCACATCCAGTCCAAAGTCACCCGGGCGCTGCGGAACATCGCTGCCAAAGGTCACCGTGTTTGATGCAGTGCCCGGACATGGGGCTGCGCCTGTTTGCATCGCCATCACAGCAGGGTCATCGCGGTTAAGCACTTGTAAACGTATTTGCAAACCTGCGTGACCAAAAATTCGGCTTTTGGCTTGGGCATAGGCCGCCATACTGCCGTGCCAGTCGAGGTGATCCTGCGTGAGGTTGAGCACCGTGGCCGCAGTGGGGCAAAAACCGTCTGCGCTATCCAGTTGAAAGCTGGACAGCTCAAGCACCCACACCTGGGGCAGGTCGTCAGCATCCAGCCGTGCCGCCAAGGTGTCAAGCAGCGTGGGGCCAATATTGCCGGCCACTGCCACGGTCCTGCCGGCGTGTGCCACCAGTTGGCCGGTCATCGACGTGACCGTGGTTTTGGCATTGGTGCCGGTGATCGCCAACACGACGGGGGCATAGCCACGGCTGGAGGCAAGCTGCGCCAGCGCCTGTGCAAACAAAGTCAATTCGCCGCTGACGCTGATGCCGCTTGCCTGCGCGGCTGTGGCAATCACTGCGATCTCTGCCGGGCTGAGGCCCGGGCTTTTGAACACGGCATTCACACCCTGCAACAGGCCGGCAGTGAATGCACCGCCGACAAAGCGGATCATGGGCAACTCACTTTGCAGCACGGCCAACTGCGGCGGGTTTTGCCGTGTATCGGCTACCGTGACCCGTGCGCCGCAACGGACACACCAGCGCGCCATGCCCAGGCCGGACGCGCCCAGGCCCAGAATCAGAATGTGTTGGTGTTGAAGGGAGTTCATGGTTCGTGTGATTCAGTCGATCAAGCGCATTGCATGGATAACTCAAATGGCCGCCATTCGTCAAATAATGAAGTTTTGACTGCGCCGGTTTGACTGTATTCTTGAATGGCGTTTGCGATAAATGTGCCGAGATTGACCGGAACGGCATTTCCGATCATTTGCTCCAAGTTTGTTTTGGTACCAAAAAATTTGAAATCGCTGGGGAATGTTTGAATATAACTGCGCTCAATGGTCGTGAGTGGCCTGACATTTTTGAGATCAACATGATCCGGATCGCAAGTATTGAGCTTGTAACCTTTGGGCACAGGCCGATTGACACCCCGGACAGTTGGGCTGGGTTCATCGATCGTAAAAACGCCCCTGCGGTTATAGTTTCTGGGGTGGCGATAATAAACCTCCAAACCAAGCTTGTTGCCAAGATAATCACGGATTGTCATTTGTTTTTTGGCAAGATTTTTTTTGATGATTCCGTCAAGTTGATGATGAGGGCCATTCAAGATGCCTATCAAAAAGAATCTTGTTCTGGACTGAGGTACGCCACAAAATGAAGCATCAAGAATAATTGATGTCAAACCATAACGCGCCTTGTCAAATTGCTCTATCACATCCGCAAGAATGTGGCTCTTTTTGATTTGTTCAACATTTTCCATGACAAACCACATGGGTTTCAATGCACAGACAATATTCGCAAAATGACAGGTCATATCTGCCCTTCCTTGTGTGACATCCCGTTTTCCTGCACTTGAAAAATCCTGGCAGGGCGGGCCCCCCATGATGATGTCTGGCGCAAATTCCTTGATTTTGTCAATGGATTCTTTTTCATTGGACAAATCCTGATTGAATACAGGATGAGAAAAATTTTGTTGATACACATCAATGGCAGGTTGCCAATGATCAAAAGCGGCAACGACATCCAGTCCGGCTTGTTGAAAGCCCAGGGAAAGTCCTCCGCAACCTGAAAAAAGATCAACGCACTTCATATAAAAAGATGAGGGGAATTGAACAAGATAGCATCGAAACGACGTTCAGGACTCAACAAATTCTGACCGCCACCCAAAATGATGTTTTTGATTTCTGATCGTCTGATGATGGGTTTGATCAATCTGGGGCAGGACATGTACGGATTGGTGATATTTCCTGAAGAAGCGAAAGCCTTGTCATTTTTTGTATTGAATGACAGTTCGTCAATAATCCTTTCGTGATTAAATTTATTATTATCTTTAATATCGCTCAACATCTTATATAGCCAAATTGCGGTTCTGGTTTGCCGTGTGATGTTTGCGGAGTCGGGGTTTTGATTGGCTATACTTGAAATAAAATAACCAAATCCGGCATTGCTCCAGACAAATACATCCAAACAGTTTTCAGAAAGTTCTGGTGATTTTCCGTTGGTTTTCCAGATGGGTTGCAGCAAAAATGCTTTTTGTTGTTTTTGAAGTGCGACGGAAATTAACTTAATGGCACAAACAATGGCATCTATTTTCTCTGATACTTGCCTCGCATCAGACCAGTCCGTGATGGCGATCGACGGTACATGATCTCCAAGTGCACTGGATAAACTCATAGCCATGCTGCAAGCCAGATAAACGATCGTATCGGGTCTGATGACAATTTCGCTTCCATAAAGATTTTCGTCAAGATCACACGTCGTATTGTCAGGCAAGGCTGTCAATTTGACATCCAAACCGGCCAAACATTCTCCAGTACTTTCCTTTTGAACCACCAAATCTGTTCTGGGCAAAGAACCCACCACAAATTTTTGAAATGGCGTATGCTGTGATTCGAATGCAAAATAAGCATCCTTATCATCTGCACGGATTCCAAATACATTTTGGATTGGAATAAAACTTTGGATTAACTTGCCGTTTTCAATTGCCAGATAATTGCCTGGCAAATTTTTGGATGCTAAATAACAACATAATGCAGCAGGAAATGATGAATTAAATTGATTCTTACCCCAGGTTTCCCGTTGAGTAAAATCCCGATTGGTACGATTCAAACCAAATAAGCAGGGGGTGTTCATGGATGTGATACCTTTATTATTAGTTTTTTTACCGCAGCTTCAAGGTACTCAACCCCACCAGGCATAACAGCATGGTGATGATCCAGAAACGGACGACGACCTGGGTTTCTTTCCAGCCAGTTTTCTCAAAATGGTGGTGCAGCGGGGCCATTTTGAGAATGCGACGGCCCTGGCCGTATTTCTTTTTGGTGTATTTGAAATAACCCACCTGCACCATCACCGACAGGGCCTCGGCCACAAAGATGCCGCCCATGATGGCCAGCACAATCTCTTGCCGCACAATGACGGCGATTGTTCCCAGGGCACCCCCCAGGGCCAGCGCCCCCACGTCGCCCATAAATACCTGCGCCGGATGGGTGTTAAACCACAAAAACGCCAAACCCGCCCCCGACATGGCAGAGCAAAAAATCATCAGCTCACCGGCCCCTGCAATATGGGGCAAAAACAGATAGCGGGCAAAAACGGCATTGCCGGTGACATAAGCAAAAATACCCAAACATGACCCTACCATGACCACAGGCATGATGGCCAGACCGTCCAGGCCATCGGTCAGATTGACGGCATTGCTGGCCCCCACGATCACCAGATAGGTCAGCAGCACAAAGCCCCACACCCCCAGTGGGTAGCTGATCTCTTTGAAAAACGGCAGCATCAGCCCGGCCGTGGGCGGCAGACTGACATCAAAGCCGGACTGCACCCAGGTAAAGAACAGCTCCAGCACGCGGGCGTTGGTGTTCTCGGAGATGCAAAACACCAGGTACAGCGCGGCGGCCAGGCCGATCAGCGACTGCCAGGCAAATTTCTCGCGCGATGACATGCCCTCGGGGTTGTGATCGACCACCTTGCGCCAGTCGTCAGCCCAGCCAATGGCACCCAAGCCCAGGGTGACGGTCAGCACCATCCAGACAAAGCGGTTGCTCCAGTCAAACCAGAGCAGCGTTGAAAGCAAAATACTGAGCAGAACCAGCACGCCGCCCATGGTGGGTGTGCCACGTTTGACCAGGTGAGACTCTAGGCCATAGCCCCGGACGGGCTGTCCAATTTTGATGGCGGTCAGGTAGCGAATGACCCACGGGCCAGCAGCCAGTCCCAGCAACAGCGCGGTCATGGCGGCCATCACCGCCCGAAAGGTTTGGTACTGAAAAACGCGCAAAAAACCCAGATCGGGTGACAGGGATTGCAGCCATTGGGCCAGCCAGATCAGCATACGATGCTCCCGTTTTTGGTCACGGTCATGATGGCCTTCACCACGCGCTCCATCTGCATAAAACGCGAACCTTTGACCAAAATGCTGGCCACTCCAGGCAGTGCGGCCAGAACGGCGGCCTGCAAATCGACCATGTCGGCAAAAGCTCTGACGGCATCCAATTGAACAGCGGCCTGTGCAAATGCAGCACCGATGACCAATACTTGGGTTGAACGTTGGGCCAACGCATGGCGCAGGGCCTCGGTGTGAAACTCATGGCTATAGCCGCCTACCTCGCCCATATCGCCCAGAACCAACAGACGCGGGACGGGCAGGGTAGCCAATACGTCAATGGCTGCGCGTACCGAATCGGGGTTGGCGTTGTAGCTGTCGTCGATCAGCGTAAGGGGGCGGCCTTGGCAAGTCACGGACAGCGAACGGCTGCGGCCCTTGACGGGTTCAAAAGCACCTAAACCCGTCGCAATGGCGGCCAGCGGTATATCAGCAGCCAAGGCGCAGGCCACGGCAGCCAAAGAGTTTTTGACATTGTGCAGACCGGCAATAGCCAAGTCATAACGCAAATCACCTACTGGTGTGGTGGCCACCACCTGCCAGGCCGTCCCCGTCCAAGTGACTGTTTGCGGATAGACATCGGCATCGGCCTGCGGTGCAGCCGCAAAGCGGATGACACGGCGAGCGCCAGCCATTTGCGACCACAAGGGGTTGAAGGGATCATCTGCTGGAAATACGGCCACGCCGTCCTCAGGCAGGGCATCGATGACACTGCCGTTTTCTTGCGCCACGGCGCTGACGCTGTGCATGAACTCAAGGTGTTCGCGCTGAGCGTTGTTGACCAGCGCCACGGTGGGACGTGCGATGGCGGACAGCAGGGCGACCTCGCCAGGGTGGTTCATGCCCAGCTCGACCACGGCCATTCGGTGCAGGTCGGTCAGGCGAAGCAGCGTCAAGGGCACGCCGATAGCGTTGTTGAGGTTGCCAAGGGTGGCCAGTGCGGCATCGGCCATAGAGGCCCGCAAAATGGATGCCATCATCTGCGTGACCGTGGTCTTGCCGTTGCTGCCGGTGACGGCGATCAGGACAAGAGCAAACTGCGCACGCCACAGCGTGGCCAGTTCAATCAGTGCCTGGTGGGTGTCTGGCACCACCCAGCCTGGCAGGCCGGCCTGCGCCATTTGGGCAGCGGCCTCGTCACCCTGACACAAAGCGGCCACAGCTCCGCCCGTGTGTGCCTGCTGCAAAAAGTTATTGGCATTGAAGCGTTCGCCAGGCAAAGCTACAAACAGGTCACCGGTCGCCATGCTGCGGCTGTCGGTGTACACCCTCGCAATGCCCAGCGTCTGCGTGGCGGTGATGCCAACGGGTTGCGCCTGCGGCAACGACGAGACGGCCTCTTGCAGGGTCATCGGGGTGTGGCGTGTTGGCGGATGCCTACGGGTGACACAGGGTGCGGGCCGCATGGCCAGGGCGCGCTGAACTTGGACCAGGTCGCAAAAAGGCAGGCGCAGACCCTTGATCTCCTGGTAGTCTTCATGGCCTTTGCCGGCTATCAACACGACATCTGCGGCTGCGGCCCGGGCCAGGGTCTGTTCAATGGCCCGGGCGCGGTCGGGTTCAACGGTGACGTGGGGAACGCCGGTCAAGCCCAGCAATATTTGGCTGATAAGGGTGTCGATGGCCTCGCTGCGGGGGTTGTCGCTGGTCACCACCACGTGGTCAGCGTGGCTGCCGGCGATGACACCCATCAGCGGGCGTTTGCCACTGTCACGGTCTCCGCCACAACCAAAGACGCACCAAAGCTGTCCGCCGCGTTGTTGCGCCAATGGCCTTAAAGCATCGAGTGCCTTGGCTAAAGCGTCAGGGGTGTGGGCGTAATCCACAGCCACCAGCGGTTGGCCAGCTTGATTGACGCATTCCATGCGGCCTGGCACAGGGGACAGACGGCTACAGGCCTGAACCGCAGCGGCCAGCGGGATGCCCAGAGTGCGCATGGCGGCGATCACACCCAGCAGATTGGACACGTTGTAGCTGCCAAACAGGCCGGTGGTCAAAACCTTGCGCAAGGCCCCTTCAACGACGGCAAAGCGCATCCCGTGTGGGCTGTGCTCTAAGTCCATGGCCCGCAGTCTGGCCGGGATGTGCATCGACACCGTCCAGACATCCAGCGATGAATGCTGCGGACGGGTCTGTAGATCAGCCGCCAGTGCCTGTCCAGTGGGGTCGTCCACGTTGATCACAGCCGCTTGCAGACCCGGCCAGCCAAACAACCGGGCTTTGGCCTGCCAGTAGGCGGCCATGCTGCCGTGGTAATCCAGATGGTCTTGGGTAAAGTTGGTCAAGACAGCGGTATGGATGCGGGTGGCATCCAGGCGGTGCTCGGCCAGTCCGATGGACGAAGCCTCGATGGCACAAACCCGCAGGCCATCATCGGCAAAGCGCCGCAGCACGGCGTGAAGGGTGACGGGGTCAGGGGTGGTTAGGCCGCCGCAGCCCTGCACTTTGTCTGGCGGAGTGCCCACACCCAGGGTGCCGATCACGGCAGATGGGACAGGCGGGGCCAGTTCTAGCGTGGATAGCGCTTGTGCAAGCCACCAGGCGCTTGAGGTCTTGCCGTTGGTGCCAGTGATGGCGATGACCGCCAGTGCAAGGCTGTTGTGCTTGAAGTATCGGCTGGCGATCGGCCCGCTGTCGGCCTTCAGACCTGCGCTGCCGCCATAGACGGCCAAGCGTGAATCCTCAACATCGGCAGTGTCAAAGGCGAAAGTTGCGGCATCGTGACCTTCAATCAGCACTGCCGCTGCACCACTGGCCAGCGCATCAGCCACATAGCGGCGTGCGTCTGTCGCAGCGCCAGGCCACGCTAAAAAGCCATCCCCAGGTTGCACCGCACGGCTGTCAGAGCGTAGCGTACCCGTGACGCGGCTTTGTAGCCAATGGGCGGCATCCTCGGGAGATCGAAGCTCAAGCGTGGACATCAGAAGCTCTCTTCAACCGGAGCGGTCACAAATTGCGGAACCACGCTCATGTCAGGGGCCACGCCCAGCACCTTGAGCGTTTGCTGCACCGTTTGGCTAAACACGGGAGCAGCCACGTCACCACCAAAATATTGACCATTGGTAGGCTCGTCGATCATCACGGCCACGACGATTCGGGGGGCATCCACAGGAGCAAGACCCGCAAAGACACCACGGTATTTTTTGTCGGCATAACTGCGGCCCACCATTTTGTAGGCGGTGCCGGTTTTGCCGCCCACCGAATACCCCATGGTCTGGGCCTTAGGCGCAGTGCCCTCCGGCCCCGTGACCAAATGCAGCATCTTGCGCACCGCACGGGCATGGTGAGCGTCGATGACGGGTACCCCCAGGGCGGGCTGGTCGGCCTTGAGCAGGGAGACGGGCGCGATGTCGCCGTTGCGGGCAAAGACGGTATAGGCGCGGGCCAACTGAAACAAGCTAACCGAAATGCCATAGCCATAACTCATCGTGGCCTGCTCGATGGGCTGCCATTTTTTGTAGGGCCTGACTCTGCCGCTCACCGCCCCCGGAAAGGGTAAGACGGGTTTTTGACCAAAGCCCACCTGGTTGAACATATCCCACATCTCGCGTGGCTGCATTTGCAGGGCAATTTTGGCTGTGCCGATGTTGCTTGATTTTTGGATGACTTGGGTCACGCTGAGTACGCCGTGGGGGTGAGCGTCGCTGATGACGGCGTGGCCGATGGTCATTCGCCCGGGAGCGGTCTGAATAGGGGTGTCAGGGGTCACCCTGCCCTGGTTGAGTGCCAGCGCGATCACGAAGGGCTTCATGGTTGACCCAGGCTCAAAGGTATCGGTCAGTGCGCGGTTGCGTAGGGGGTCAGCGCTTGTTTTTTGGATGTGGTCGGGTTTGAAACTGGGGTAATTGGCCAGGGCCAGGACCTCGCCGGTCACCACATCGAGCACAACCACGCTGCCAGCTCTGGCTTTGTGTTGAAGTACGGCATTTTTGATGTTCTGGTACGCAAAAAACTGCACTTTGCTGTCGATGCTCAGGTGCAGGTCGCGCCCATCCACTGGCAAAATTTGCTCACGCATGTCTTCAACCACCCGCCCTTTGCGGTCTTTGAGGACCCTGCGAGACCCATTGATGCCGCCAAGGTCTTTGTTAAAGCCCAATTCAAGGCCCTCCTGGCCCAAGTCATCCACGTCTGTAAAGCCAATGATGTGGGCGGCTGCCTCGCCCTCGGGGTATTGACGTTTGTATTCGGTGCGTGGATAGATACCTTTGATGCCCGATGCAGCGATATCGCGAGCAACCTGTTCACCCACATGGCGTTTGATCCAGACAAAATTTTTGTCGTCATCATCCAGTTTTTTTCGAATCTCGGCATCCGTCATGTCCAGCAACTGACCCAGGCGTTGCAGGCTTTTGTTATCACGCGGCACGTCCCTGGGAATGGCCCAAAGGCTGGGCACAGGGACACTGGTGGCCAAGGTCACCCCGTTGCGGTCCAGAATGCGACCCCGATGGGCAGGCAGTGTCAGGTTGCGGGCGAAACGGGCCTCGCCCTGGTGCTGAAAAAACTCGTTTTCGATCACCTGGATATAGACCGCCCGTGCGGCCAGACAGGCAAACCCCAGCGCAATGCCAGCCACAACCAACCTGCTGCGCCACAGTGGGGTGGGGCTGGCCAGCAAGGGACTGAAGTTGTAGATGATGCGATGGTTGCTCATGGCGTGTGCCTGGCGCTGGCCTGGTCATTCACGTAGGTGGTCACGGCGGGGCTGGCCGGGTGCATCTGCAACTGGCTTTTTGCGATGCGCTCTATCCTGTTTGAAGTGGCAAGCGACCGGATGTCAACCTTAAGACGCTCGTTGTCCGCGCTTAACCGCCGGTACAGGGATTGCTCATTGTCCAGTTCGGCGTAAAGCCAGCGCGACCGGTACTGAACCTTGACCAGGGTCAATGCGCTGATCAGCACGGCCAGCAACAAAATCAAGTTCAGCCGCATCATCCTTGCCCCCCCAGGATGGCGGCATGGGTGCGCTGGGCCACCCGCATGATGGCACTGCGCGAACGGGGGTTGGCGGCTACTTCATCGGCACAGGGCCTGTGTTTGCCTAAGGCCCGAAGCGGCATGACCGGCGTGGCCTGTACAGCAGCCTGCGGTAGCCTGCGGTCGAAGGTCGTGCGTGAATGACGGGCGATGAACTGTTTGGCAATGCGGTCTTCAAGCGAGTGAAAACTGATCACCACCAACTGTCCGCCCGGCTGCAATACCCTGAGCGCGGCCTCTAGCGCATACTGCAAGTTCGACAGTTCGGCATTGATGAAAATCCGAAAAGCTTGGAAGGTGCGCGTAGCCGGATGCTTGCCTGGTTCACGGGTTTTGACGGCATCAGCCACAAGCCTTGCCAGATCGGTGGTGTTCTCAAGAGGCCCGTGCGCCTGCCGGCGAGCAACAATCGCCTTTGCAATAGGGCCAGCAAACCGTTCTTCGCCGTAGTCATGAATCACCTCCAAAATTTGATTGACGGATGCATAAGCCAACCACTGCGCCACTGTCTGGCCTGTGGTGGAGTCCATGCGCATATCCAGTGGCCCATTGGCCCGAAACCCAAACCCCCTGGCGGGGTTGTCCAACTGCGGGGAACTCACCCCTAAGTCAAAAAGTACACCGGCCACGCTGGACACCGGCAAGTCGTTCAGATGGCCAAACCCCTGATGCCGAATCGAGAAACGGGGATCGACACCCACTTCTGCGGCTGCCGCCACGGCGTCGGGGTCTTTGTCAAACGCGATCAATTGTGATTGGCGATTGAGCCGTGACAAGATCAACCGGCTATGGCCACCCCGGCCAAACGTGGCATCCACATAGACGCTGGCGATGCCGTCTTTGTGGGGGGCATCTGATGCCAACAGGGCGTTGACCGCCTGGTGCAGCATCACGGTGGTGTGTGTCGATGACGTGTTCACCGCTGTTCCTAATAGGAAAGGTCATTCAGCGCATCAGGTCTGTCACCCTGCATGGCGGCGGCTTCTTTTGCGGCATACGTGGCCTTGTCCCACAACTCAAAATGCGTGTTCATGCCCATCAGCACCGACTCTTTGGACAGGCCGGCGGCCTCACGCAGCTCAGGGGCTATCAAAATGCGACCTGTGGTATCCATCAAGACATCGACGGCATTGCCCAAAAAAATGCGCTTCCACCACTGGGCGGACATCGGCAGGGCCGCTATCTTGTCGCGAAACTTTTCCCAGGCCGGACGCGGAAAAATCATCAGACAACCGTCAGGATGCTTGGTGATGGTGAGCTGTCCGTCGGCCACTTCCGTCAAAACGTCGCGATGCCGAGTGGGCATGGCCAGCCTGCCCTTGGCATCAAGACTGACAAATGACGGACCTTGAAAGTTCACAACACACCTTGGGATGAATGGGTGTCACTGAGGGTGACGACGGGGGTGACGACGGGGGGCAAACGAGCAGTGAGAGGATGGCGACGAGAGGAAAAACCACTTTCCACCACTTTCCTCCACTTTTTGGCACTGTATCAGCAAACATCAAGGACACCCTGGATCGGACACAGATGCTTACAAGATGCCACTTTGGTTTTGCCTGATTGGCAGGCAGACAAAATTCATCAATTGTTTTTTCATCAATGAGTTATGTTTGCTTATTCAACTGATGATTGAGCACATCGCGGTAGGCCGTCATAGGGTAAACCCTGATCTTCGGCATGCTTGCCACTTCCGTCGATCTGATGCCTGTAGCCCTCACGTGAGTTCGGAATTTGTCCAGCACAGATCAGAGGATCTGTCACGAACAACATGGCCCATGGGTCACATCCCAACACATTCAAACACCTTCAAATACCGTCCAAATGTTCTCCAATTCAGCGCATCATTCCGTCAAACAGGCTGCATCTGGCCGATCAAGCACAAGCGCAGGCACGGCCTCTATCCCCAATCCCATCAGATAAACTCGACCGCTTTGGAGCCTTGAACATGCGCCTTGTTGGAAAAGCATTCACCTTTGACGATGTTCTGTTGGTGCCGGCCTACTCCCAGGTGTTGCCCAAGGATGCCTCTCTGGTCACCCACCTCACCCGCAACATCGTCCTCAATTTGCCCCTGGTGTCCGCCGCTATGGACACTGTCACTGAGTCTCGTCTGGCCATCGCCATCGCCCAAGAGGGCGGCATGGGCATCGTTCACAAAAACATGAGCGCTGCGCAACAAGCGGCCAAGGTGGCCCGTGTCAAGCGCTATGAATCCGGTGTTTTGCGTGACCCCGTCGTCATCACGCCACAGCACACCGTGCGTCAGGTGATGGCACTGTCCGAGCAGCACGGGGTGTCGGGCTTTCCGGTGATGGACGGCAGCCGAGTGGCGGGCATCGTGACTGGGCGCGATTTGCGTTTTGAGACCCGTTACGACCTGCCTGTCAGCCACATCATGACCCCGCGTGACCGCCTGATCACCGTGCCTGACGGCACCACCCTGGCGCAGGCCAAGGTGTTGCTGAATCAGCACAAGATCGAGCGGCTTTTAGTGGTCAATGATGACTTTGAACTGAAGGGCCTGATCACCGTCAAGGACATCACCAAGCAAACCAGCTTTCCTAACGCTGCCCGCGATGCCCAAGGCAAATTGCGCGTGGGTGCCGCCGTTGGCGTGGGCGACGGTACCGAAGAACGCGTCGCACTGTTGGCGCGGGCCGGCGTGGATGCCATCGTGGTGGATACCGCCCACGGCCACAGTCGGGGCGTACTCGACCGGGTGCGCTGGGTCAAGCAAAATTTTCCTCAAATTGAGGTGATCGGTGGCAATATTGCCACCGGCGATGCCGCTTTGGCGCTGGTGGATGCGGGCGTTGACGGGGTCAAGGTGGGCATTGGTCCGGGGTCGATCTGTACCACCCGCATCGTGGCTGGTGTGGGTGTACCCCAGATTACGGCGATCGACAACGTGGCAACGGCGCTCAAAGGCAGCGGCGTTCCGCTGATAGCCGACGGCGGCATACGTTTTAGTGGCGATATATCCAAGGCCATCGCAGCAGGTGCCAGCACGGTGATGATGGGGGGGGTCTTTGCCGGCACCGAAGAAGCGCCAGGCGAGGTCATTTTGTTTCAGGGCCGCAGTTACAAAAGCTACCGGGGCATGGGCAGCATCGGTGCCATGCAGCACGGCAGCGCTGACCGGTATTTTCAGGAGTCATCCACTGAAAACCCCAACGCCGACAAGCTGGTGCCTGAGGGCATTGAGGGCCGTGTCCCCTACAAAGGCTCCATGGTGGCTATCATCCACCAAATGGCAGGCGGACTGCGTGCCGGCATGGGCTACTGCGGCTGCGCTACGATCCCCGAAATGCACGATAACGCACGTTTTGTTGAAATTACCACCGCAGGCATTCGTGAAAGCCACGTCCATGACGTGCAGATCACCAAAGAAGCCCCCAACTACCGCGCCGAATAGTCTTTGATCCGAGCGTCTTGGCTGCTCCTCGTGGCACTTGGTTGAGTCATCCATCCGCCTTTTTATCCTTGTCCCTTCTATCTATTATTTTCAGTGGCCTCATCTTTTGAAATCAAAAGTACGCAGTTGCCATTGATGACGCTGCTGCTCAGAAGTCCGCACCTTCAGAACATCATGGCCGAGTTATCGGCCCAATTTGGCCCAGGCAGCGAAAGCCATGATTTTTTCGACGATGATCTGGTGATCGTAGATTTTTTGCAGGCTGGCAATGATCACCCGCCCATCGACATTCAGTCCTTGATGCAAACCCTCAAGGACTGTCGCTTGCGGCCTCTTGGGTTTCGCTCTGCGGGTCATGCCGTTGCCGCTACCGCTGCGTCCTTGGGGCTGGTGTCTGTCCCCCCTGAGCTGTCCCGCGCTAAATTAGCCACTAAGGTCAGCGCGTTGCCTTCGGTCAACACCGGTGGGGCTGTCAAAGAAGTCGTTAGGGAAGTGATTAAAGAAGTGGTCAAAGAAGTGGTGCGCGAAACCCCTGCCCCCGCCGCCCTGGTGATCGACAAGCATCTGAGATCGGGTCAAAAAATTCATGCCCGTGGCACCGATCTGGTACTGCTTGCGGCCGTCAATCAGGGGGCCGAGGTCATCGCTGACGGCAACATCCATGCCTATGGGCCGCTGCGCGGCAAGGTATCGGCGGGGTTTGATGGCAATGTCAATGCGCGCATTTTTGCGCTGTCGATGGACCCCGAATACATTTCGATAGCAGGGGTGTTTCAAAGCGGTGACCAGTTGCTGGCCAACGCGCTTTTGGGCAAACCAGCGAAAGTTCGACTCAGCCAGGATGGCCCGCCCAGGCTGGTGTTTGAGCCTCTGCACGTCTGATCATGTTCGGATCACGATGACGCTGTGTGACTGGCAACGGGACCGGCATCCCACCCAACCATTTTTATTGAAAGTTGTTTCATGACAAAAATCATCGTTGTAACCTCAGGCAAGGGGGGCGTGGGTAAGACCACGACCAGTGCCAGTTTTTCTACCGGCCTAGCCACGCGCGGCCACAAAACCGTCGTGATCGATTTTGACGTGGGCCTGCGCAATCTGGACATGATCATGGGCTGCGAGCGTCGTGTGATCTACGACCTGATCAACGTGATCTCTGGCGAGGCCAATCTGAACCAGGCGCTGATCAAAGACAGACAGTGTGACAAACTGTTTATTTTGGCTGCATCGCAAACCCGTGACAAAGAGGCTCTGACGCAAGTCGGGGTTGAGAAAGTATTGCAGGATTTGGCCGAACAAGACTTTGAATTCATCGTGTGCGACTCGCCAGCCGGTATTGAAACCGGTGCGATGATGGCCATGTATTTTGCTGACGAGGCTTTGGTTGTAACCAACCCTGAGGTCTCATCTGTGCGCGATGCCGACCGTATTTTGGGCATTTTGGCCAGCAAAACAAAGCGGGCCATTGAAAACCTGGACCCCATCAAAGAGCATTTGCTGATCACCCGCTATAACCCCGATCGCGTCAATCAAGGGCAAATGATGTCGATTTCTGACGTGAACGATGTTCTGGGTATTTCGCTGATCGGTGTCATCCCTGAGAGCGATGCCGTGCTACAAGGCTCTAACCAGGGTATTCCAGCCATACGACTGGACGGCAGCGATGCGTCCGAGGCGTACAAGGACGTGATCGATCGCTTTTTGGGCCAGGACAAACCCATGCGCTTTATTGACACCACCAAAAGAGGTCTGTTGAAGCGTCTATTCAACAAAGGAAAATAAAGCCATGTGTATCTTTTCATCCAAATGTTCATCCACCTGTTCATCTATCTGCTCATCCATCTGCTCATCCATCTGCTCATTTTTTGGGGGAGAAAAAAAGCAGACATCCAACATTGCCAAAGAGCGCTTGCAGTTTGTGCTTAAACACGAGCGCGGTTTGCACGCTCCAGCCGGGCCGGACTATTTGCCGCAGTTGCAAAAAGAGCTGATCGCCGTGATCAGCAAATATGCCAACATTGACCCGTCAGATGTTCAGGTCAGACTGGATCGCCAAGACACCATGGATGTGCTTGAGGTCAAGTTTGAGCTGCCCGAGTCGCGTTGAATAATGGCCGATTAACTGCCATGAAAACTGGCGCGTGATGAAGTTTTTTTTGACCCAATAGACGTAAGTCCGACAAATATCTGGCATTGCCTGCGAAGTTGTTTCGTCAAATGGGGCAGCCCGAACTGGCCACGGCCAGGGCAGCATGAGAAAAACGAAGGTTCATGGAACCACCGCCGAATACGTGACCCGTATGTCCAGTGGTGTGGGAGGGAGGGTTCCAGATGGAAATCAAAGCTATTTATATAACCAGCACGGTAACCGTTTAGACCCCCCCCTGCGATTTTTGCGCTTTCTGCTCCAAGTGCTTGATTCTTATAGAACGGGGTTCCGTCGTTCCCAAAAAAGAGGGGTGGGACTAAACGGTTACCCAGCACGTTATAAGTTAGACCATACAAGTTCTTTATCATTGACCTAAAATTGTTAGATCAAATTCAACTATTCGTGTTTTGCTATAAAAATCAACAGCTTACGATACTTTGAAAGTGACATCTTGAACATTTTTTTGGTAAATTAAATTATTGCATTCAATGCTAAATAACTTTATTTTTCTGAC
>CAIJOK010000025.1 GCA_903822205.1 uncultured beta proteobacterium
CATGGGATTTCAATAGCCACACCAGCACCACGGCAGCCACCACGCCGATGCCTGTAAAAAACCAGCGCTGCCAGCCGCTGGCGTGGGCCAAAAATGAAAACGCAGCCCCCGTGTTATGGGCGCGCACCACGTTAAAAAAGCCGGTGACCGGTGTGCTGTCGCCCAACTGGTAATAGCCCAATATCAAGACCTTGGTGAACTGGTCGCAGATCAGCACGATAGCGGCCAGTGCCAGCCAGGGCAGCAAGCCACCCGTGCTCTGGGGTTTGAAATTGGAGCCAGACGGACGTGCGACACCGCCCGATGGACGGGCAATGCCAGGTTTGCGCGCAGCCATCTCAGGCAAACACCCTGTGTTCACCGCTGCCGGTCAGGTTGCAGGTGCAACGCGGGCAGATCGTGGGGTGATGGGGGTCGGTTCCCAGGCTGTCGCTGTAATGCCAGCAACGGTCACACTTGAGGCCGTTGGACACGCTGACGCAGATGGACAAAGCATCTCCCGCTATCAGCGTGATAGCGGATGTGATGAAAACAAACTTGAGATCGTCCCCCAGACTGGCCAGCAGGGCGTAGTCGTCTGGTGTCACGGTCAAGGCCACCGTGGCCTGTAGCGATGACCCCACCTGGCCGTCGGTACGCAAGACCTCGATGGCTTTGTTGACGGCATCGCGTATCTGGCGGATGCGCGCCCATTTGGCCAGCAGAGCGTCTGTGTCGTCATTGTCCGGTGAATGATCAAGTGAGCGATCCTGTGAACGATGAAGTGCCGTAAACGCAAAATAGCTGTCCAAAAAGATCGAATCACGGCTGTGCGCCGGTGTCTTGCCGGCTGCGCCCAAAACCGCCCAGGCTTCTTCGGCGGTAAAGCTCAAAAACGGGGCCATCCACCGCAGCATGGCCTGGGTGATGCACCATAGCGCCGTCTGGGCACTGCGACGCGCCAGTGATTTGGCCGGCGTGGTGTAGAGCCGGTCTTTGAGAATGTCCAGATAAAACCCGCCCAGGTCTTCAGAGCAATACATCTGCAAACTGGCCACGACCGGATGAAACTCAAAGACCTCGTAATGCGCCAGAATGTCGGTTTGCAATTGGGCTGCCAGGCATACAGCGTAACGGTCGATCTCCAGCAGTTGCCCCGTGGGAACGGTGTCTGTGGCGGGGTCAAAGTCACCCACATTGGCCAGCAAAAATTTGAGCGTGTTGCGGATGCGGCGGTAGGTATCGACCACGCGGGCCAAAATTTTGTCGTCACCCGCAATGTCGCCGGCATAGTCGCTGGCGGCCACCCACAGCCGGATGATCTCGGCCCCCAGTTTTTTGGATGTCGCGATGGGGTCCACGCCGTTGCCCGCGCTTTTGCTCATCTTGTGGCCGTGGCTATCGACCGTAAACCCGTGGGTCAAAATGCTTTTGTATGGGGCACGACCCACCATGGCACAGGCGGTCAGCAGGCTGGAATGAAACCAGCCGCGATGCTGGTCGTGGCCTTCCAGGTACAGGTCGGCCTCGGGGCCATCGGCGTGACCACTGCCCGGGTGCGAGCCTTTGAGCACGGTGGTGTGGGTGGTGCCTGAATCAAACCAGACCTCGAGAATGTCGCTGCTTTTGACGTACTGCGCCGCGTCGTCCGTGCCCAAAAGGATGCCCAAAATCGATTCGGTGGTGGCCTGGGTCCAGGCCTCAATGCCGCCCGCCTGCACGATGTCAGCGGCGATGTCCAGAATCTGCGGGGTGAGCGGGTGCAGTTCGCCGGTGTCTTTGTGCAAAAAGAAGGGCAAGGGCACACCCCAGTTGCGCTGGCGGCTGATGCACCAGTCGGGCCGGTTGGCCACCATGTCTTGCAATCGGACCTTGCCGTTGGCGGGATAAAACACCGTGCTGTCAATGGCCTGCAATGCCAACTGGCGCAGGGTGGCGGGTGCTTTGTCGGTGGTGAACACACCCGGGCCGTCGTCCATGCGAATGAACCATTGGGCGGCTGCGCGGTAGATCACCGGCGATTGATGCCGCCAGCAATGGGGGTAGCTGTGGGTGATCGTCGATGTGGCCAATAACCGGCCCGCGTCACGCAGTGCGTTGATGATGACGGGGCAGGCCTGCCAGATGCGCTGTCCGCCAAACATCGGAAAGTCTGGCGCATACATGCCGTTGGCCTGAACGGGGTTAAGGATGTCGGCATAAGCCATGCCGTGCGACACGCAACTGTGAAAGTCCTCCAGCCCATACGCCGGTGCCGTGTGGACGATGCCCGTGCCGTCGCTGGCCGTGGCGTAGTCGGCCAGATAGACGGGGCTGTACCGGTCAAAACCGGCATGGACGTGCGCCAGTGGGTGCTTAAACCTGATGCCGTCCAATCGTTGGCCCAGGGCGGTCGCCCGTACCGTGCCGGTCAGTCCAAAGCGATCCAGGCATGTATCGACCAGACTTGCGGCCAAGACCAGCAGGCCGCGTGGGGTATCGACCAGCGCGTAGTCAAGGGCGGGATTCAAGTTAAGCGCCTGATTGGCGGGGATAGTCCAGGCGGTGGTGGTCCAGATGACGGCAAAGGCCTCTTGCGTCAAAGCGGGCAGTCCAAAGGCCGCCGCCAGTCGGTCAGGCTCGGCGCACAAAAAGCCCACGTCCAGCGTTTGCGATGCTTTGTCAGCGTATTCAATTTCAAACTCGGCCAGGCTAGACCCACAGTCAAAGCACCAATAGACGGGTTTCAGGCCGCGATAGACAAAGCCGCGCTCCATGATGCGCTTAAAGGCCCGAATCTCGTCGGCCTCGTTGATGAAATCCATGGTGCGGTAGGGGTGGCCCCAATCAGCCAACACACCCAGACGCTTAAAGTCCGTCCGTTGCAAGTCAATTTGTTCGGCAGCGTAAGCACGACTTTTGGCCTGCATGTCGTCACGGGTCAGTTGGCGGCCATGTTTCTTTTCGATGGCGTTTTCGATGGGCAGACCGTGGCAGTCCCAGCCCGGGATATAGGCGGCATCCAAACCCGCCAACTGGCGCGATTTGACGATCATGTCCTTGAGGATTTTGTTCAGCGCATGCCCCATGTGGATGGGGCCGTTGGCGTAGGGCGGGCCGTCGTGCAACACAAACCTGGGCGCACCAAGGCGGGCATCGCGCAGTTTTTGGTACAGACCGGTGTCGTCCCAGTTTTTAACCCATAAAGGCTCGCGCCTTGGCAAGTCACCTCGCATGGGGAAAGGGGTGTCAGGCAGATTGAGGGTGCTGCGGTAATCGGGGGCAGGGGTCATGGTAGGGCGGCAGGCAAAGTGGGCACAGGCACATTCAAGCCGACCCAGCAGACCCATCTGATCGCCGCAATCAGTGTATTCAGGCCGCTGTATCGGCGTTGGCCGTGCAGTTGATGGGGGTATCGACGTGGGGCGATGTTATCGCACAGCCCCCAAAATCAAGGGAAAATCAAGGGAAAATCAAGGGTTGAAAGCCACGTTACGATACGCCATGGGTAAAAGCGACGCGGCCTTTTTTGTAACGATGTGAAAGTGCGTGATGCAGATCAACGGTGAGTCTTATGAACGGATTGCCACATCGCTGGATGCCCTCAATGTTCGCATTGCGCGTTTGGCGATGGCCCTGGATGTGCCGCTGAACGACGCACACGCATTGGCCCGACTGATCGATCAGCCGCAGACCGAACGACCTTCAAGACGCACGGCCTCATCTGTGCCGCGCCCCATCGCCATCACCGCCGAGCACCGTGCCCTTCATCTGTTTGCAGAATTGCGCGGTTTGCTGGTGCTGCGCTACACCCTGCAGACGCGCAGCATGGCGGACAACGGACTGGCCATCACGCAGCAAATCATGATGCAGACCGATGCACATTTGCAGCGTCTGGGTTTTGCGCCGGGTGCAGGCGGCTGCCTTGTTGCCCGCAGGCCCGACGGACATGATGCCCAGCTTTCGCACAATCGTTCCAGCTAGGCGTGCCGACGCAGCTTGCATCCCCAGACTTCACGACGACTACACAAGCAAAGATGTCATGGACACCACCTCCTCCTCCTCCATAGACATCACTCAGTGCGGACTCGTCACAAACGCCCTGGATTACGTTGCGCTCCATCCAGGCTACAGGGCCGGTTTCATCCTCTGGGGGTGTCGTTCTGGATTCATGACAGTGACATCCCATTCAACGGGTCCCAATACCGTCCAATAGTCTTAAAAATCAACATGATAAGACTCGTCACAAATGCCTTGGATTTTGTGTACGCATCCAGGCTACAGGGCCGGTTTCATCCTTCTTGCGCGAGAACGGGTCTCCTTGGCTATGAGTCCATGGAGCCTGCTAAACGTGTTAAGCTGAAAACTGTCGTGAGCACACTCTGTCGAAATTGTTGACAAAAGGTCTTGCTACTGAATCCTGCTGTTCAGAAACAGCGACTGTGTCTCATATGACCGGAAACTCGACTGATGAAACCATTATTGGCCCCATTAGCTTCAGCTTGGAACCTGACCGAGATATTCAAAAAGTCAGACCTCTTTGTGGTCGGCGCGCTGCTGATCGTCATGGCCGTCATGGCAGCAGCCAGGTCCACGCATTACCTGCTTTTTCACACCATGGCCGAATTGTTTGCCATTGTGGTGAGCTTTTCGATTTTTGTGCTGGCCTGGCTTAGCAGCAGGTATCTGTCCAACGGCTATCTGATCATGTTGGGCGGCTCTTACGCCACTGTGGGGATGGTGGATGTTTTGCATACCCTGACCTTCAGGGGCATGAACCTGTTTCCAAATGTCACAACCAACCATCCCACCCAGTTCTGGCTAACGGCACGCTTTCTCGAAGCCCTGGCGTTGCTTTGGGCACCTTTTGTCATTGACAAAAAACCCAATTTTTATTGGGTCAGTATCTGTTTTGCGGCGCTTGGCACGGCCGCTTGCATTGCCGTGGTCAACCAGTGGTTTCCCCTCACATTCGTTGATGGCGTTGGCCTGACACCCTTCAAAATTTACAGTGAGTACGTCATCATCGGCATGCTGATCGTGGGTTTGGCCATGCTCTGTCGTTTCAAAAGTCACTTTGAGCCACGCATCTTTTTGTTGCTGGTCGGCTCACTGGTGCTTGCGGTTTTTACTGAATTTTGCTTCACGCGCTACGTCAAGTTTTTTGACTTCACCAATGAGTTGGGTCACTACTTGAGGTTTTTGTCAGTTGCCTTGGCCTTCATGGCGATTGTTCTCTCCGGTGTACGCCAGCCTTTGGAACTGATTTTTCGGGAAATGGCGCAACACCAGCACGACCTTGCTGCGCTGAATGCCAAGTTGCAACTGAGCGAAAGCAACCTCACACATGCCCAACGGGTTGCCAAGGTTGGCAGTTGGCATCTTGACATTGTCAGTCAGACCTTGATCTGGTCAGATGAAACTTACCGCATCTTTGGTATTCAACCTGGTGTTGCCCAAAACCTTGAGACCTTTGCCAGTTACCTCCATGCAGACGACCAGGCTGCCGTTATTGCCGCCTGGAATTTAGCCCTTTTGCGTCAACCCTACGACATCGAACACCGCATTCTTGTGGGTGATCAGATTCGTTGGGTCAGGGAGGTCGCCGAAATTACGTTTGCCGCAGACGGCACACCGCAGGCTGGCCTGGGCATCGTGCAAGACATCACCGAGCGTAAACGCATTGAGGCCGCACTTTTGGACAGCGAGCGCCGCATGTCAGCGGTATTTCAGTCCAGCCCCATCGGCATCATCATCAGCAGGCTCTCTGACGGCAAGGTACTTGATGTCAACGATGCAATTTTGCGCCAGTTTGGTTACACGCGTGATGAGGTTATCGGAAAACGAACAACGGTGGAGCTGGGTGTCTATGTCAACCCTGCACAGCGCGATGAGATGACAAAGCGCTTGCGAGAGCAAGGGAGTGTTCAGCAGTTTCCAGTGGATGTCAGTACCCACAGCGGTGAGCACATTGTGCTGGAGGTGTCAGGGCGAATCATCGAATTGCAGGGCGAGCACTGCTTGTTGGCCATGATGAGCAATGTGACCGATCGCAATCGTGCTGAGGCACTGATCCGCGAACAAGCTTTTCTTGACCCGTTGACCCGACTGCCCAATCGCCGTTTGCTGGCTGACCGTCTGAACCAGACCATGCACGCATCCAAACGCAGTGGCTGCTATGGCGCGTTGATGTACCTTGATCTGGACAACTTCAAGCCGCTCAACGATGCCTGTGGGCACGAGGTGGGTGACTTGCTGCTGATCGAAGTGGCAGATCGACTTCGCAAATGTGTGCGCGAAATGGACACGGTGGCACGGGTTGGTGGTGACGAGTTTGTCGTGATGCTCAGTGAACTCAGTACCGATCAATCGGACTCCATGGCACAGGCACAGTCAGTGGCAGAAAAAGTCCGCAGCACCCTGGCCGATGTCTATCAATTAACATGCAAGCACGAAGGACAAGCCGACACCACGTTTCTTCATCGTTGCACTGGCAGCATTGGCGTGGCCTTGTTTGACAACGATGACGCGAGCTATAAGGAAGTCATCTGCCGTGCCGATGAGGCCATGTACCAAGCCAAACATGCCGGAAGAAACATGATTCGGTTTTATGGAACGAAGGTCTGAGAGTGCCAAATACAAGGTGGTGTCTCAGCATCCTTTTGAGCGCTGTATATCAACGCGAGACACCACCGGATATTCACCCCTCCAAAAAATTGTGTAGAAAGGCTAGATTGCTATGAGCAAACCCGACAACGTACCGGTAGCACTCCGGGACAGATACAACGAGATCATCGCTTTGGTCGATTCATTCTGCGAAGAGCATTTGACGCAAGAATATCAAAATTTATGTCACACCCTGACGGCCAAACTATGTCGTAAACGACCGTCACCCATCACGACAGGCAAAGTCAACACTTGGGCATGTGCCATTGTCTATACCTTGGGGCGTGTCAATTTTCTTTTTGATAAGAGTCAAACGCCTTTTGTGCGTGCAGACACGCTGTGCCAACATTTTGCACTCAGTACCAGTACAGCGTCAGCAAAATCTAAAACCATCATGGATGCCTTGAATATCGGCGTGATGGAACCCGCCTGGACACTGCCCAGTCGCATCCAAAGCAATCCCATGGCATGGATGATTCAAGTCAATGGCTTGCTCGTCGATGCCAGGCACATGCCTTTGGAGGTGCAAGAAGCGGCCTTTCGTCGCGGGATGATTCCTTTTGTGCCTAAGCCATGATCTTTGGGGCGGATGAACGACACCCAGAGCTTATGCAACAAGTGCTTTTCGGCAGTGTATGCGTCACCGACCAAGCCATCAAAAACAAGTAACGCAGCGCCCCCGTAGCCCGTATAAAGCAAAGCGGAATACGGGAAGACTGGGCACAAATGCCCCGGATTTTGTGTACGCCATCCAGGCTACAGGGCCGGTTGCATCCTCTGGGGTATCGCCATGGATTCATGACAATGACGCTTGCGCTGCAACTTCATTATGAGGACATTTATGCCCTAAAATCAACCCATGAAATCAAAACAACTCCTGAAACTGCTCAAGGCAGCTCAGGCAGAGATCATCAAAAATCGCGGCAAAGGCGGGCATTACCTCGTCACATTGAATGGGAATAGCACCACAGTCCCTGTACATGGTGACACCGACTATGACCCTAATTTTTTAGATGACATTTGTAAACAACTTGGCATCAGACTAAAGGACATTCAAAAATGAACATGGCTTACCCCGTCACTACAAGAAACTACCCGAACGGCACATTTGGCGCATTCTTTGCGGATGTGCCAGAGGCTATTACCGCAGGAGAAACGGAGTGCGAAGCGCTAGATAACGCCAAGGACGCACTGGTAGTGGCTCTGTCTGGCTACCTTGATGCTGGCCGATCACTTCCAAAGCCTGGAAAGGCAAGACGCGGCCAGCGGGTTATCTTGCTTCCCCCGAGAGTGGCGATCAAACTTGCCATTTATCAAGCCTTGCGCGATCAATCCATGACCCAAGCGCAACTTGGAGAGCGCATCGGTGTTGACGGAAAGCAAGTAAGACGAATCTTGAACCTGGATCACGAATCGAAACTATCGCAGCTTGAATCAGCTTTAGCAGCACTTGGAATGGTTGCAAGTGTGTCTGTCACAGGCTCTTCATAACGTGAGAGTGGTCATGCTCACCTGCCCATCTGAATTTAGGGTTGAATTGACAAAACGCGGTTACCGAGGCTGTGTCGTACTTGCATCGATAACCGTTTAACCCCAATACCGTTCAATGGAGTACAGTAATGGCTTCCACGAAGGGCTTGCTAGGTTGTGGAAAAGGGCGATGTACAGCTCTTTTTTTAGGCCATTTGCTCATTTTTACCTTGATGACGCGTGGGTTAATTCGGTTGCGGCGACGAGGGAGTACTTCTTCAGAAATTTCTTGCACTAGTTTGAGATACCAATCTTCGAGTGCGTTTTGGC
>CAIJOK010000026.1 GCA_903822205.1 uncultured beta proteobacterium
GGCTGCGTTTTCATTTTTGGCCCACGCCAGCGGCTGGCAGCGCTGGTTTTTTACAGGCATCGGCGTGGTGGCTGCCGTGGTGCTGGTGTGGCTATTGAAATCCCATGCGGGCCAAAAACTCTTTGCCTTTGCTCTGGCCTGTATCCTGGGCGGCGCAGTGGGCAATGTGATCGACCGTGTGTTGTATGGTTATGTGGTTGATTTTTTGGACTTTTATTGGCAAACCTGGCACTTTCCGGCCTTTAACCTGGCCGACAGCGCCATCACGCTCGGTGCTATTTGCCTGATCCTGGACGAATTGCTGAGGGTGCGCAGGGGGCGGTGAAGTGCTTTGTTATTGATAGCTGCCAACGCCCGTCTGATAAGGGCTGCAGCCGATTTTGGCATGTAAAACTATCATCCATCAGGCCAAGGAAATTGCTGCATTTTTCAGGATAACGATGGCGAGTTCATCTGGCCAGGGCCATTGACCACAATGGCCCTGTGATTTAAGCGGTCTCCGTGATCAATATTACTCTAAATTTGATAGCTACATAAGCAAGCCAGACGGGCGTTAGAAGCCAAAATGACCATCATGTTTTTTGTTGGTCGCAGAAGACTTTGAACTCGCGCCACGAGCATTGTCAAAAAAGGTGTATGGCTGCGGCCAGTGGCACAACGAGCCAATCAAAACCCCAAACTGCCTTGCAGTGTCGCATCGGCCAATGGCCGCAGTCGGGCGTAGTTCAGCAGTTCGGCCAGATGCGCGCCTTTGCCCTGCCATTCATCAACGACGTTTTCAGCGAGCAGAACGTAATGCCAGGGCGCACTGCCGCGCTGCTCGGGTGTCAAAGCGTTGATGCGGCCACACCAGGCCAGTGCGGCTTTCTGCTTGCGCTGCACGTTGGGATGAATGGTTTGCTGTTGCGCCTTGGTTTCGACCAGATACACCGCTCCCGCCGTGCGCACCAGAAAATCCGGTGAATAAAACGCCGGCAGGCCATCGTCCTTGACGTAGCGCAGGCGGGCAAAGGTGTGGCGGTTTTCGCTGATCTTGCAAAACGCCAGCACTTGCGCATCAGCCTGCGCCCAGTCAATGAAGGCTCGTTCCAACCCGCCATTGCGAGCCGGCCACGCCAGACGGGTGTAAATGCACTTGGACACAAGGGCCGAACTGGATTCGCGCATCATCAACTTGGGCACCTCTGAGAGGGCGCGCAAACGTACTTCGGTCTGGCCCGTCACGTGCTTTTGCTCGGAATCCAGCAGCGCCACGGCAAACACCTTGGTGATGTGATCGACCACCGGTTGCAGTAGCAACACGCGCCAGTTTTCGCCGTCCATCGGGTTGAAGTCCGCAGCAAACAGGTGCAGCCAGATGTAGTCGTCAAGCCAGCCGGTCAGCTCTGCCGTATTCACCTGCAAATAGGGTTTGGCCAGGTGCGATGCCACTCGGTTGCCGCCTGGCAAATCTGCGCTCAATGCCTGGCTGATGCGGCGCGTCAGGCGGCTCAGATACTCGTTGTAGCCGCCCACATTCATCACCGCGCCATCGACACGGTAGTCGCCAAACAGCGTGGCGCTTTGAAGGTCTTGCGAGATAAACGTGTCACCTTTGCCCAGCAGGCCGGTCAGTTGCGACAGCGTCATGGCAGAAAAGGCTGGCAGCGCGGCCAGGTCCAGCGCACGGTGGTCACGCATCTCGTCGGCCTCTTGCAAGATGAACGGAATACAGAAGTCAAACGCTGCATACCCCTCGCGCAGCTCTGCTGCGATCACGTCACCCGTGGCAGAGGTGTCGTCCATGTCGTCACCGGTAGCGCCCGCCAGCCCCTCTTTGATCAGCTCATCGTAAAACGACTGAAACGCCGGATGCTCCACGATGGACAGCACGTCAAGCAAGCTGCCAGGCTCACAGCCTGCATTGATGCGCTCACGGTTCTCACGTTTGATGTCGCTGTATTCATCGTCGCGCCACATCAGGCGCAGGCCCCTGCCTATCGTTTGCTCCAGCAAAATCTGCGCTTGCGACGAACGCAAGGGCACGATGACGCAGATATTGTTCACGTCAAAGCCTTCGCGCAGCATCAGCACGCTGACGATCACGCGCGGACTGGCGTGGTGATCAACACAAAACAGCCGCTCGCGCACAAAGGCCCAGTCTTTTTCGCCCAGCTCGGCCTTTTTGCCCGAGTCGATGGTCATCACCTCATCCTCACGCAGGCCCTCCTGCTCATGCAAAAACGCTGCCACCAGCGGTGACACGCTGGTGTCTTCGCACACCACGAGCATTTTGGGATGCCGCAACGGGTCAAGCCTGGCAAAGTCTGCCTCCAGCTTGCGCAGCTTCTTCAGCCCTGCACGCAGCATCACGCGCTGACCCTCGCCCAAGGTCGGGTGGCCAGCTTCATCGCGCTCGGCCTTGAAATCCAACGGCAACGCGCCAATTTCCTTGCGCCGATCCAGCACCAGCGACTTGACCAGCCCGGCGCGCATGGCGCTTTTCAGGTCAAAGTCTGTGATGATGTGCGGGAAATAAATTTTGCGCCTGGTGGTGCCCGAGCCGACATCGTTATACGGCGTGGCCGAAAAATCCATCTGCACAAAACGCCGTCCCTTGCCAGCGGCAATTTTCGACAGGCTTTTTTGCCATTCCACCTCGGTGCTTTCACCCTCGCGTTTGAACTCATGAATGTGATGCGCCTCGTCGTTGAACACCATCAGCTCGGGCAGCAAGGCCAAAAACTCCAGTACATTGCCACGGGCATAACGCCGGTCCAACACATCCAGACTGTTGCCGGTGGCGCGACCGGGTGTCAGGGGCAGCACGGCATGGACCACCTGTTGCGGTGTCAGCGGTGCGCCCGGTGCCAGCACGGCCTCGTCAACGTCTGCGGCCTCTTCACCCTCGGTGAGCAAATGCCAGTTGGTGATGGCAATCATGCCACCGCCTGTGGCTTTCAGGCCAATCTCGGTCTTGCCGCAAACGTTGCCGCGCACAAAGGCAAACACCGCCTCACGCTGTGCATCAGGCACAAACAGGTCGGCACATTTGACCAGGTCAGACGTGTCAAAGTCACGCGCGCCCGACACACCGCCGAGTGCGTTGACGGTCAGCTTGCCACAAAACGCATCAAGCAGCCGCTCATAGACGATCAGCCCCGGTGCCACCACCATGAACTGGCGGGTAAAGCGCACATCGTCCATCCCATCGGCCAGCGCCGCCGTTTTGTTCAGCAATTGCCAGATCATCAGCGCTTGCAACACCCAGGTTTTGCCCGTGCCGGTGGCCATTTTGAAGCAATATTTGGGGTGCGCATGTTTGGCGTGTGCCACCTCGTTCAAGCGCATGCCAGACAGCAGTGCCTCTGGCGCGCAAGCCTTGTACAAATCCAGCAGCGACCCGTGTTGCGTGTTGCGGCCCAGCACCTCGTGCGCCACGATGGCGTTCAAAATGGCCTGCTTTTGCCCTGTGTGAAAGTTCAGCCCACGGTTTTCGCCACCACGCGCCATCACCCTGTCCTCACCAAACCACCACAGCAGCAGCTCGGCAGTGGTGGGCGTGACCTGTTCCAGAATGTCAGCCGCGCCGGATTCGAGGCCCAAGCAGAGCTGGCGGGTTTGGGCGGTGAGGGCGGTGGAAAGGGCGAGTGGGTCAGTGTGGGTCATGAGGAATAGTGGAGTTAAAAATGGTCGCATGTAAAAATGCGGCCCTATGTCAGAACTGATCCAGCCACCACGCACACCCTGGGGCAACTTCCCCGATGTGCTGATTCACGCCAGTGAGTCGGCGGTGAAGCAGCATCCGGCTTACAGGGCGGCCAAGGCAGGTGATGATGATGAGGCTACTGCCCTTGTGCTTGCCACATTTAATACGGAAAGTGTGCTTGAATTGGGTCGGATCGCAGGGGGTTCCAAACCCACTTTGGTTAGCGCGCACGCACTTGAACAAGAAGGAGTCAACGCCATTCCTGAAGTTTTTGCAGATCGATTGGGGCAATTTCTTGGTTGGCCAGTGGACAAGGGCGTTATTCAGATCAATGTGGTGTCCCACACTGGTGCTAATGGGTTTTGGCGATTGGCTAGGCAGGCCGAATTTGATGGCCCCGTGCAAGCGGGTCGAATTTACGTACTGGTGGATGACTTTGTAGGCATGGGTGGCACCCTGGCGAATATGAAGGGCTTTATTGAGTCGCGAGGGGGCCGAGTGTTGGCTGCGGTATCCTTGACTGGCAAGCCCCATTCCGCCAAGTTGGCAGTTTCGCCAGAGCGCTTGCATGAATTGAGGTGTAAACATGGAACAGAACTTGAAAACTGGTGGATCAAACGATTCGCTCACGCCTTCGACTCGCTTACTGAATCAGAAGCTCGGTATCTTGCCCGGACCGAGACGGCTGACACCATCCGAAATCGAATTACTGCGGCAGAGTAAACAGGAAATGGCTCAGCGTTTTCCGGCGAATTACGCCCGTCACGCAAGCGTGTGACATTTCGGCACACTGTTAAACCATCCCTACCGTCACCACCACTTCGGCCTCAAAGCCAAACACATCGACCACGCGAACGCAGACCTTGCGAGGGCCGGTTTTGGCGGGGGCGGTAAGCACGGCTTGCGTTACCACGCGCAGCGCATCACCATCGTTGGCGATGTTGCCTCGGTAGTCTTGCCAGACCGAGCGGAACACTTTGCCGTCATAGTCCGGGTCCACCGTCCAATACTCAATCAGCGCCAGCGGCTCCTGGTTGATGATGGCTTGCAGCTTGATGCGGTTGGCATCGTCCAGGTTGATGGCTTCGGGCGACAGCAGCACGTAGTTTTTTAGCCTGATGGTCAGGGTTTCCTGGCTGCTCTCAGATTTACGTTCAATCGGAAAAATCGTCAGGTATTGCAGGCTGGAAAACCGCACCTGACCGCGCAGTTTGTCGATGCCGCCCTTCTTTTTTAGCCTGTCCATCAGGTCGGGGGGAATCACCAGCACTTCAAGTCGGTTGTCGTTGAGCGCGGTGATGGTTTCGCCAATCGATGGCTCAAAATTCCAGCCCAGCACCACGACGCGATCCCAACCGCCCATCAGGTTGTCACGCTGGGCAATGGCCTTTTTGATCGTGGCCGCGCCGGTCAGTTTGTTGGGCGAATCGGCCAGTACCAGCGTTTTGCTGCTTTTGCCAGCGCCAAATGCCATGCCCGCAATCTGCCCCAGATTGCGCTGTGGGTTCACGTCGGGTGGCAGCGGCAGCGCGCCATACAGTGAAAGCACGATTTGCGACAGGTCGCCCATGCGAAAGTCACGCCCCAGCGTGGCTTTGGCAGCTTCCACCTGATAGTCGCCGATGGCTTGGTAGAGAAAAGGCTTGGCATCCTGGTCGATCAGGCGCTTGCGCATAATCATGCAGGCGGGCTTGCCAAGGTCGGTGGTGATCCAGCGGCGGCCTAGCTTTTCGGCGACTGCGGCGGTGGTTCCGGAGCCGCCGTTGAAATCGGCGACTAGGCCGCTTTGAGGACATGATGCTGTGATGATTCGTTCAGCAATACGTGGATCTTTTGCAGTGTCGTAATTGCTTGCTGCCTCCCTATCGGCAACAGGAATATGACTGCCGCTGCGGATATCAGTCCAATAATCTTCTATCAATTTTCCCTGTTCGTCGAGCATCTCAAGGTACTCATCAGGAGCACGGCGAGTCAGAGCTGTTTTTCCTGTTGCCTTGTTTGATTTTTTGTAATCAACGCGAATTGAGTCGGCATCGAAATGACGAATCTCCGACTTTCCAAAAAAATAGATGGTGTCGTGTTTGCGTGGAAAGTTGTTTTTCTGATTTGTGGGGCCGGTGTAGCAAATGATGATTTCATTGACAAAATTCTTTTTCCCAAACACCTCATCCAAAACCAGCTTTACATAATGCCCCACATGCCAATCCAGATGCACATAAATCGACCCGGTATCAGCCAGCAATTCGCGCATCAAAATCAGCCTTGGCGTGATCATGGCCAGGTACGAGGCGGTGCCGTCGCTCCAGGTATCTGAGTAGGCAAACTGCTCGATGACAGTGGGTTTTTGTTCCAGTTCCATGCAGCCCTCACCCCCAGCCCCTCTCCCGGAGGGCGAGGGGAGCAAGACCTTGGTGCGGTAATCGGCTTTGCTGTCAAAGGGCGGGTCAATGTAGATCAAATCGACTTTGCCGCGCAGTGACGGCGTTTGCTCGTCGCCTGCCAGCAAGGCTGCCATGGCCAACAGGTTGTCGCCGTAAATCAGACGGTTGGTCCAGTCGGAATCTGCATTGGCCTGTTGCGCCTGACGGTTGTGCGTGGTGATCCAGTCCTGCACCGCGCTGTCTTTGGCCGGCAACACGATTTCACGGGTTTGCAGGCTGATGCGCTGGCGGCTTTCCAGGCTTTCGAGAATTTTTTCGGCTTGTTTTCGTCCGGTGGCGACGATGTCGGGCAATTGTTCGAGCAGGGATTTGGGCATGTGGCAACGGTTCAACTGATGGTTGATAAATAAATCAAGCGTTTCTTGTAATCATTATCAACTGAAAATTGATTTTTATTTCAAGCAAAGCCTACCTTCTGCTTGATGAATGAAAAACTTGAGTTCTCAACCCGTTTGCGTGATGCCATGGTCAAGGCTGGGTACGTCGCAAGTCCGTCAGTACTTGAACATGAGTTCAATTTGCGCTGGTATGGTCAATCCATCAGCAATCAGGCCGCTTGGGGTTGGCTTAACAGTCGCTCACTCCCCAAGCAAGACAAAATCCAAGTTTTGGCCGATTGGCTAAAAGTGGAACCCCAAGTGCTGCGCTTTGGCGAGGCGGTGCGCAATTCGGTGCAACAGCAGAAGCAACGCTGGGACGAAGGCATCGGTTACCTTGAGCGTGAAACTTTCGATACCTTTTTGAAGCTGCCAGCCGTGCATCGCAAGCTGGCGCGTGATGTGATCATGAATCTGGCCAAGGTGCCGCCAGAGCCAGATTCAGCGCCAGTCAAACCGCTTGTTAAAGCCTAATATGCTACAGATTACATAGCTGCAAACGCTTACCAGACGGGCGTTAGCGGCGATTTTGATACCCATCAACATCACACGGCCAAACCAACCCTCGCAGCAAATTGCGGCCATCTGCCACGCCTGCGGATTGATTCTGCCTCTACAATTTTTTCATGTTCAGCAACAGATTCAACCGTCCCGTCATTCACTTTGGAAGGCTAAACATGCGAACCACCTACAACGACGAAGACGACATTTTGGTCTTGCATCTGTCTGATAAGCCCATAAAACGCGAGGTTTCGCAAGACTGGAACACCCACATCAGCTATGCCGAAGGCAACACCGTGGTCGTAATTGTGGTGATAGACGCTGCCGCTCTGTGGTTCATCCTTCATTTCATCGCGACATCCAAAAAACTGGGGGCCGAGATCATCCGGCTGTGGGTGGCCGCCAGCGACTATGCCGGCGACATTGCGGGTGACGACAAAATTTTGGCCCGCGTGGTCGATACCTACCGCCGCATCCGCAACACGATCAAGTTTTTGCTGGCCAATGTGGGTGACTTTGACCCTGCCACCGACACTGTGCCCACTGGGCAAATGCTGGAGATCGACCGTTACGCAGTCGGCCTGGCCGCTCAATTGCAGACCGACATTCTGGCGCATTACGAGGTCTATGAATTTCATCCGGTCGTGGCCAGTTTGCAGATGTATTGCTCTGAAGATTTAGGCGGGTTTTATCTGGACATCTTGAAAGACCGGCTGTACACAACGCCCGCCAAATCACTGGCGCGGCGCAGTGCCCAGACGGCGCTGTGGTGCATCATGCAGGCCATGCTCCGCTGGATGGCCCCGTTTTTGAGCTTTACCGCCGAAGAGGCCTGGGCGGTTTTGGGCGCAGCCGGCAAGACACCGGCGCATACCCGTGATTCGATCTTTTTGGACACCTACTTTGCGTTTGTGGCGCTTGATCGTTCACAGGATCGCCCACTTGATCATTCATCGGACAACGACGACACAGACACTCTGCTGGCCAAATGGGCGCGCATCCGCCAGATACGCGAAGCCGTCAACAAAGCCATTGAGGTCTTGCGTACCGACGGCCAAGTGGGGTCATCGCTACAGGCCACGGTGACGCTGACCCTAGCCCCGGACGACCATGCCCTGCTGGCCAGTCTGGGGGACGATCTCAAATTTGTCTTTATCACATCCGCTGTCACGCTGATAGCAGGAGATGCTTTGTCCATCTGCGTCAGCGTGTCCAACGGCCTCAAGTGTGACCGTTGCTGGCATTACAGCGACAGCCTGGGCATCGACCCCCATCACCCCGCCATTTGCCCCCGTTGCACCTGCAACCTGACCGGCAGCGGTGAACACCGGGTGTTTGCCTGAGATGGCCGCGCGCAAACCTGGCATTGCCCGTCCATCGGGCGGTGTCGCACGTCCATCTGGCTCCCATTTCAAACCCCAGAGCACGGGTGGCTTGCTGCCCTGGCTGGCACTGGCCGCTATCGTGCTGATCTGCGACCAGTTCACCAAGGTCTTGATATTGGGCTATTACCAGTTGGGCGACAGCACACCGGTCACGGGCTTTTTTAACGTGGTGCGCGCCCATAACACGGGGGCTGCGTTTTCATTTTTGGCCCACGCCAGCGGCTGGCAGCGCTGGTTTTTTACAGGCATCGGCGTGGTGGCTGCCGTGGTGCTGGTGTGGCTATTGAAATCCCA
>CAIJOK010000027.1 GCA_903822205.1 uncultured beta proteobacterium
AGCCTTGCGTTTTGATTTCTACAAACAACGCACGGACTGTGCGCCGGTATTGCTTCGTTCGCAACGCATCGGCTTTGAGGGCAAGCTCCAGCACCTCGTGAAACGCAGTGAGTTTGCCTGGCATTTCCTTGCGCAGGTACTCTGGCCCCTCTGTCTTTGGGGTCTCCTTCACCCATTTGCGTATCGTGTTGCGCGATAGCCCTGTTTGCTTCGATATTTGACGTAGCGACTTCTTGTCGCGTGTGTACATCCTCTTCACTTTGCCTATTATTTCCATGGTGATCACCTTGCTTTCTCCTGCCTAAAAATAAGGCAGTGCTTGTAAAACACCTGGATCAATTTTCAGTCGGCACACCCCCTCAAAGTGGATCAGTTTTCAATCGGTATCAACAATCCACGTCTGCCCCCATTAAGGTTTGAATTCAAAGCGGAGAAAGCCTGTCAATTGCATTGATTCTGAAACCTCATCATGAGGTACCAGAAGGTACTTCCAGGGTTTTGAGTTTACGGTTGTCGCGTGATCTGATGCGTGTTTGCACCAGCGCACAGCCGCAGCAGCTTTTGCCTGAACATCTTGAGTATTGACATCTGTGCGCGCCTTGGTTTCAACCATGTAGATGGTCGAATCCGCTTCTGCCACGAAATCAGGGATGTACTCCGGCTGCTCAGTGCCCAGCTTGTAGTAAATCTGGAACTGGCCCTTGGCAGGCTTGAACCACTTCGAAGCTTCGCGCTCAAGGATGATTGCGAAGCGGCGCTCCGTGTCGGAGTCGAATTTCTGCAATGGGTAGAGGCAGCACGCGAAGCCGCCGAACAGCATCTGCTTGATCCGACCCAGATCGGTAACGGTTTCCCGGAAGTGGTGAGCCGTCTGACCTGCGGTGGCCGTGTAGTGACAGGCTTTCAGTTCTGTGAAGCCACGGCTGACCTGCACCTCGTACTCGGTCGATTCTTCCCAAAAGTGTGCCATCATTTGAGCGTGAATCTCGCGGGCGATCAGGCGACGATCTCGATCCAGCACGCCGCGCGCTTCAGTCTCGGACAGATACCCCAGCAGATGCTGAACCATCTGCCCGGCCAGGTCGTACAGCAGATCGGCATGGGTGAAGTAGTCGATGTCATCAAAGTCCACCAGTGCATGGACGATGTAATCTTCTGGCCGTTGTTCTTTAAGGCCGACCTCGGATGCCAGCGTGTCTTGCTCGTTGGTGTGCAGGTTGTGGATGATGATCTCACGCTCACCCGGCTGCAGGTGCAACGGGGCCACATCGAGCTTGAACGGATGAAAGCCCGTGGTGACCTCGCCGGTTGGCACCACCGCAATTCGGGGAATGTCGATGGTTTGCTGGACGACGATTTCAGTGGTCTTGGCCACCACGGCCGAGAGGTCGAGTGCAGGCATCCCGTCGTCGACACCCGCCAGCAACTCACCCTGAGCAGGCTTCAGGCGCTCGGTCACCTCAGCCAGGATCGCAGCCTGCACTTCCGCATGGAGCAGTGCGCTGCTGGTGGGCACCAGATCGCGTCTGACTTCGTACTTTCCAATCACCTCCATCACGACACGAGCCGCCTGTCGCTCGGCTTCCGTGGTGAAGATCGGGGCCTGTACCAGAGCCGTTGGAGCCGTACCGGCGTTCGTCGGAGCATCGGCCACCACTGGAGCATCCGTCAACCCCAGCCGCGTCATCGCACCAGAGCCGACCTGGACACTAACTTTCTTGTCGTCGGCGCTCGGCGCTTCAAGGATCACCTGTTTCAGCCTGATCGGTGAATCGCCCCGGTTGGCTTCATCGATGATTTCCTGAAACTTGTCGTGTGCGACGATGTTCAAGCGATCCACTGCCGCCACGCCTGTCCGTTTGCCATAAGGCAGACGCAGCCCGCGACCAATGGACTGCTCGATCAGCGTGCGGGCGTTGGCAGCACGCAGCGGCACGATGGTGTAGAGGTTGGTGACATCCCAGCCCTCTTTGAGCATGTTGACGTGAATGACGATCTCGGTCGGCTCGTCCACGCTTTCCACTGCGAGGAGGCGCGTGATCATCTCTTCCTCTTCCGCACCCGTGCGGCTGGAGTCGACTTGAATCACCTTGCCTTGATAACGCCCCTCGTAGAAGGCATCTGATTCCAGAAGCGCCAATAGTTGCCCTGCGTGCGTGGTGTCACGCGCTATGACCAACATGAAAGGCTTCACTACTTTCACGCCGTTCTCGCGGGCATAGGTCAGCAATTCGACCTTGGTGGTTTCGTGCAGCCGGACACCGTCCTCCAGCTTGGTCTTTTCGATCTCTTCCGGCGTGTGTGCCTTGGTGTCGAAGTTGCGCTGGGTCACGGCAGCAGGCTCTTTGACAAAACCATCTTCCATTGCCCGCGCCAGTGGATAGTCCATCACCACGTTCTTGAACGGCACCGGCCCACGCGTCGATTCAACGAAGGGCGTTGCAGTGACCTCCAGTCCGAACAGCGGCTTCAGCTCATTGATGGATCGAACCCCGGCGCTGGCCCGGTAGCGGTGCGATTCGTCCATCAGCAACACGAGATCTGGCAAGTTGGCCAGATGGTTGAAGTAGCTGTCCCCAAGCACTTCCTGCATCCGCTTGATGCGCGGCTCCTTGCCGCCACGCACCTCGGCGGCAATTTTGGAGATGTTAAAGATGTTGATGCGCACGTCGTGGGCAAAGCCCATCGATTGGTCTTGAACGACTGCACCCGTCTGGTCGTAGTTGTCGCCGGTGATGATCAGCGGGGGTTGCTGCGCAAACTCGGCAATGCCCTTGAATACATACTTCGGCGTATTGCGCGTGAAGTCGGCGATCAGCTTGTTGTAGATCGTCAGATTCGGGGCCAGCACGAAGAAGTTGTTGATGCCGTGTGCCAGATGGAGGTAGGAGATGAACGCGCCCATCAGGCGGGTTTTACCAACGCCAGTGGCAAGCGCAAAGCACAACGACGGAAATTCACGTTCAAAATCCTCCAGCGCTGGGAATTCGGCCTTGAGCGTTGACAAGATGGCGGAGACATCGCGCTCGTGCCCCAGCAAGTCAGGTGCGGCTTCGAGCGCACGCACCAGTTTTGAGAGAGATTCCGCCTGGGGTGGGCGAAGCGACAAGCGACCGTTTATATGATTGAGAACACGGGCGTTCATGCTTTTCCCTCTGCGGGTAGTTCCTGCGCGTAGAGCGTTAAACATAGCTCCAGATCACTGATGGCTTGGTACAGTGGCCGTTTCCCAGACAACTGCTCACTTTCACGCAAAATCATCTCCACCCCAAATCCTCTGCGATCCATCAAATAACTCTTGCCCAAGGCGGGATCATCAACCGAGTAATAGCGAGAAAAGAGGCTCGCCAAAATTTCATTGCGCGGTACCGACAATTTGCTCATCGACTCCAGCGAAAGCGTATTGGGCAAAGCACCCGGTGAATGAATCTCCATCCGGTCAGAAAACATAAACAGCCGAATCCGCTGCGCATACATTGAGTAATCACGGTGCGCCACCGCATTGACAATGGCTTCAAAGACCGCAGCCAGGTGATATTGCGGATAGTCGATCCGTCCCAAACGCTTGCGTGCCGCCGTCTGCATGTTACGGCGCACAAAATGGAGAGCATCGACAATCTGCCGATCCAGCGGCCCCTGAATTTCCAGCGCATCGATCTGCTCGTTTGGATCGTTACAACCCCCCGAATGGGCGACCGCAATGATTTCGGTATTGCGCAACCAGCGCGCCGGATTAAGGGTGCACAGCAGCACGCCTGCCACAGTGGGAATCGGCTCGCCATCGCGCACATTCAACAAATGCAAACGCCCAAGTTGAGTGACGGTATCGCCTTGATCAGGCTTAATGAATCGCCGTAGAAGCAACGCATCCAGATCGTCAAAATGGCAATCTGGCACATCCTGCTCTTCAAAGCGAATGATCCGCGCCTGACTACGTTGTTGGAACAATCGCGCCAGCGCATCGGGCGGCAATTCACGTTTGGCATGACCTACCCGGCGAAAATAGCCATTCGCACTTTGGTGCACCCACAGGCTTTGCGGCACCTCCACCACAATCACGGGCTGTAGCGCACCGTGCGCATCAGGCAATTCGATATGGCGAGTCGTTACATCAAGGGGCGGCTTGATGCGGTCGTTGCAAATGGCCGTTAGCCATGCCTCAACACGATCAAGCTGGGCAATGGCAATCCCGCTAATTTCACGCGTTTTGTCATCCACGCCCAAAATCAACAGGCCACCTTTGGCATTTGCCAGTGCCGCCAACTCATCGGACAAACCATCAGGATGCGGCTCGATGGTTTTCCCTTCGTCGCGCAGCACCAGCTTTTTGAGTTCAAGCGTTGAATCTTCGCCGAGTCGGATGCGTTGTAGTAGCTGTTCAAGGTTCATTCGTCTTCTCCAAACAATCCGTCTTGATTCTGATTCGCGGCTTTCTTGTTTTTCGATGCTTTTGTGGTGCTGGCAGCAACTGGCTCGGGCTGCTCAATCTGCGCCATCGGCAAATTGGCCACGTTCAGGCTGTAGTCGTCGTGGCCCCATTCGCAGCGGGCTAGCACCATCTTGGGAATCTTCTTCAGCGTCAGATTCGACCAGCGCTCTGATGCCTTGGCGGAGGTCACACCATGAAACGCGGCGCAGCACACCAACAAGCTCTGGTCGGTGCCAACTTCTTCGGAGAGTGCTTGCAATTGTTCCGCAGAGAGGTTCTGCGTGGTCACGTAGATGAAGTCGCGTTCGCTGGAATGGCCGTGCTGCCACCATTGGACTTCAGACGGGGAATAAGTGAACCCCTCAATTTTGCAGAGAGCCTCAGCCAGGTGCGCGGCGTTGTACTCAGGATTGACTACTGGGTTGCCCCAACGGTCATTGACGATCAGGCTTGGTGCGAGTCGGTAGTAGCGGAAGCCTCCGCCACCTTTCCAATTCACGGCCTCGCTTATGCCGCCCTGATCCTCGCCGTCAATGACTTTTTTCAGACGCGGAATGATGTGCGTGTGGCAGTGCTCACCCAACTCGATCATGATCCAACGGCATCCCATTTTTTGAGCGACAGCGCCGGTGGTGCCGGAACCGGCGAAGGAGTCGAGGACGAGATCGCCAGGCGTTGTTGCAATTTCGAGAACACGCTTTATGAGACGTTCTGGCTTTGGCGTATCAAATACGTTCTGTGCGCCGTACAGGCCGATCATTTCTTTTTTGGCTTCGTCGGTATGGCCGACCTCATCGTGAGGCCACCAGTCATGCGGAGTCATCCCGTCGCGGACCTCTGACAGAAAAAGCTTCACCGCAGGCACAGTATTAGTGCCGTCGCGCCCCCACCAAATCCGATTCTCTGCAACGTGACGTTGGTGAGTTTGAGGGTCGTATTTCCAAGCTTTCTTCGTATTCTTTATGACCGCACCAGTTATTGGGTTGACAATGTCGTAGCAAAGATTTCGACGTTTCTCGGGAGTCGCTTGATTCAGATAGTCAACGGCCTTCCAAGGCCCACGCGGGTCATTGTCTGGATTGGAGTACCGCGCGGTGGACTCTTCTGTTCGTGGAAGAAGATTATTCTGGAATCGCTCACTCTTTGAATAAACCAATATGAAATCGCAGATCGTTGCGATTCCTTGGAAATTATTGCTTACGCTGTATTTCCTCTGCCACGTAATGGTGGCCTTGTAATTACTCCGACCGAACACTTCATCACAAAGCACCTTGAGATAATGAGCTTCATTATCATCAATTGAAATCCACAGTGAGCCATCATCTGACAGCAAACATCTGACAATCTCCAAGCGATCCCGAATCAAGGACAGCCAGATCGAATGCTCCACGCCATCGTCGTAATGAGTAAAGGCGCTGCCCGTGTTGTAAGGCGGGTCAATGAAGACACATTTCACCTTGCCGGAAAACTCCTGCTCCAGAGCTTTCAGTGCCAACAGGTTGTCGCCGAATATCAGTCGGTTATCGAAAAGATCGGCGCTGGTGACACGGTGCTTGGCGTGATAGGACTTCTCGGAATCTTCGAGCAGGATGCGCGGCTCCAGCTTGGGCCGCTTTTCTTTACCAATCCAGGTAAGTTCTAGTTTTTGTTTGTTGCTCATAAAGGCTTGCCTAGCAATTGCCGGACGTAAGTCTTATGTCCCGTGTTTACGGGTATGAACAACGCAGTCTCGGGAGTCGTGTTGTCGAAAAAGTCGTTCGATGTACGCTTGTAGAGTGGAGTGGCTTGCCCACTATGAAAGACGAAGTACCGACGCGACCACTCACCGATGGGAGGGCAGTCGTAATATTGCGCGAGCAGGATATCTAAATAGGCAATGAAACAATGTGCGCTACGGAATTGCTCAGCGACATCATGGCGAGTCGGCTCACTGGATTTCAATTCACAGCAAATTATGTAAGGCACTCCATCGACTTCACAAAAAGCAAGTGCATCACAAGCCCGATGAAGAGATGGATGTGGATTAAAGACGGACTGCCCAGGAAAGCCACACTCATCAAGTTTTATAGAAAAGGCCGAAGCGCCCACGCTAACAATGTGAATTACTTTCAACGTTGCTTGCCGGTGTTTTTCCTCCACAATGAGAGTTGCGTTTTCGCATTCCTTGATTTTCCCACTCTGAATTAACGCCTTAATTGCATTGAATGTTTTATGAAATGGCATCAAATCGCTCCATATCGTAATGCGTCTTGCATTTTTCCCATTTCGATAATCGAAGCATCAAAGATTTCTGCTGACAGCCCCAGCTTTTTATCCGGAGGTATACGCTCAAGAGTCGAGAAGCTATTTCTCCTTGCTCTTCCCCTAGCTGTTCTTGGATGTCCATTCGCGACGTACAGACAGATGTTTTTTGCGGCAAGAGACTCATCTGGCGCGTAGCCAAACTCTTTGCGAACGGCATCCATGTGCGGAGCGTTCTGAGCAAACATAATTAACGTATTGAATTCTCGAATAATCGTGTCGCTATGAGTTGTGATAAGCACCCGAATGCCAAGGTTCACAAGTTTCGCCAATAATCTGGCGAAACTCCGCTGATTCTCCGGGTGTAGATTCAACTCTGGTTCATCAATAAGGAGCATATCGCCTACAGACGCTTGTGTTTTCAGCCAATACCAAAATACAACCAGGCTTCTTGCGGCACTGGAGGCCTCGCTGAGCTGCAACTTTACCGACATTCCTTTTGGCGCAAAACGGGTGACTCCATCTTTATCGGTTTCGTAACGGCCACCAGCGATATTTTCAAAATCCGTAACTAAATCAGCATGTTTATCAAGGAAAGAGCCTGTGCGTCCCTCAAGGGATCCAAACCGATTGACAAACTGAACATTGCTCTCAACGGGTAACGGGTAGCCCCGTTTATATACGGCCTCAAAAAGTTTTCCGGGATGGAGGTGTGTTTCCTTTCCGGCTTCCATTTTTGTAAGCAGGGTAACAATTTTGTTCTTTGTTAGATTTAGCTCCTCCTTAAAGGCAACCGCGCCGGTACGCTCTGTACTCACCATGAACACCGTGGGTATGTATTGGGAAAGAACCGCCTCTAATAATGCTTGAGAGACAAAATCCTCAAGCGCAAATCTCGGAAAATCTTTTGAATCTTCATCCCGTAAGGCGACAAACTCTATAACCGGGCTGTTTTCAGGCTTTTCGGCAGAAAAAAGAATTCTTCCTTTGTCGCTTCGATATTCTTTCTTGAAGGCTCGTTTAATCCATCGATCATTTAGATCAAAATCAAACGAGAGTTTGGTGTCTTTAAAGCGCTCGGGGGGAGCCGCCAATGCTTGTGGAAGGAAATCTTTCCAGTTCTCTCCTGCTTTTAGCCGAATTTCATCCCAACGGGAGGCAAACTGCTTCTCCATGTCAATGGCGACAGTTCCAGAGCTTTGTAGTTTCCGCATATCGTCATCACTGACCTGCCATCCAATAAGCTGTCGCCAACTAGATAGGAGGGCATAAATCGCGTAGGTAATATACGTTTTTCCGGTGTTGTTTCTACCGCAAATAACGGTTAAAGGTGCAAGCTCAACCGTTGCCTCGTCGATTGCACCAAGTTTTTCAAATTTAAATTTCACTGTTAAATCCCTATGTTCTGACGACATGAGTATGGCTTTTCCTCAAGCAATACACAGCTTACTCGGCATCCAAGCCTGAATTCTTTCAACTCAACTTCGATTTTTTAGTCATGATTTTATCCATGCTTTATTCCCTCAAATTCGAGGGAATTGGAAATTTGGGACGAGACATTGGTTTCCATGTCCAGGATGTATATGTTTTCATTTCAACTCCCATTCGATGGTGAACAGCGTTCTTTCCTCAACCTGCTGCTGCAACTGAACCTCCAACTGAGCGATCAGGTCGTTGCGCTGTGCTTCGACTTCGTCTTGACGGGTAAACAGTTCGCGCCGGTGCTTGCTGCGCTTGGCTTCGAGCTCCCGCTGGCGCTTTTGGTGGGACAGCTTTTCTTCGAGGGTGGGTGAGATCGCCGCTGTGCGCCGCACTTCCTTGATCTCAAAGTCTAGCCCCAAGAGGCTTTGGCCTTTGCAAACTGGTACGAGCAGATGACAGGCCCAGACGGCATCAAAAAGGGATTCTGGTTTTCTTGCTTTCGGATCGTGTTGTAGTTTTTGGCCTCAAGAATCAGGCTCTGCAGATTGAATTTGTCTTGCAGTTCTTGGTGCCATTGCTTGCGCAAGTTGGCCGGGACGATGATCAAAATATTACGACGGTGTTCAGCCCAACGCTGCGAAATCACAAGTCCAGCTTCTATGGTCTTTCCGAGTCCAACTTCATCGGCGAGTATCACACCCCGTGAAAGCGGATTCGTGCAGGCGAACAGGGCGGCTTCCACCTGATGCAAATTTAGATCGACTTGAGAGTCAACCAGAGTTGATGCCAACGATTCAACTGAAGCGCTGGCTGCGCGGCGTGTCAGCAGCCACGCATAGTACTGGCTTTGATACTGCGTCAAAAGCTGCTGTGTTATCAACGGCGATCCTTCTTGTGTTTCTGATCAGATGTGACTAGGTTGCAGACTGTGGCGCACAGTCACTCTGACTTCAAACTTCTTGTTGACGATCTCTGCGATCCAACTGTCCAGCTCGGATCGGCGAAACCGCCAAGTGCCACTCAGTTTGAATGCCAGGATCACCCATTATTAGGTTGTTTTCAGCTTTGGCATACTGAATCGGTTCGCTAAATCTCTTCAATTCTCCCACATTCACGCGTTATCGACCAGTGTTGATGCCGACCGAAAATTGACCCAGGGCTGGTTGCCAATTTTCAAACTGGCAACTGTGGATAAGTTTACTGACTCCTGGTTTTGATGTCCTCTGTCCACGCGCATCAAGGACGTGGCGATGCGACCGGCCTTGCCTTGGGATTTTTCCTGCTCCAACTGATTGACCAAATGCCCCCCGTACAGCCTTGCGTTTTGATTTTTACAAACAACGCACGGGCTGTGCGCCGGTATTGCTTCGTTCGCAACGCACCGGCTTTGAGGGCAAGCTCCAGCGCCTCGTGAAACGCTGTGAGTTTGCCGGGCATCTCCTTGCGTCGGTACTCTGGCCCCTCTGTCTTTTGGGGATCCTTCACCCATTTGCGTATCGTGTTGCGCGATAGCCCTGTTTGCTTCGATATTTGATGTAGCGACTTCTTGCCGCGTGTGTACATCCTCTTCACTTTGCCTAACATTTCCATGGTGATCACCTTTTTTGCTCCTGCCTAAAAATAAGGCAGCGCTTGTAAAACACCTGGGTCAATTTTCTGTCGGCACACCCCCTCAAAGTGGATCAGTTTTCAGTCGGCATCAACAGTAGCTCTCTTTTTTACCTTTTTTGCGACAACTTACTTGACTTCTACCGCATCTGGCATTCGCCGTCATGAACTTATCGATGTCAGTGATGAAGCAGTTCAGGCACGGGAACCCGTCTTATGTCACCACGATCACATCGCACCAACGGGTGAAGAGCCGAAGAGATGATCAGTGCAAATTGGCCGCTGCGCCGCAACACATCTTGAATGTCTGACCACTGCCGCATGGGCAGGGATCGTTGCCGGCTGCCCCGGTTTGCATGGCTTCGGCAACCTGACGCTCATGGATGGCCTGCCGGAGAGGAAGCCAGTATTTGTACATTGCGACCACCGCGTCCGTGATGTCCAGCGCCAGCTTATGGCGTTGGGCCGGTGTCTTGGTGAGTTTGTCTTGCTCTGGCCCAAAGTCATCTGCTCCGAGTAAGCCAATCGGTCGGTACCAAGTTTTGCCCTGCGGCGAGTCCAGCATGGGCTTCCAGTCGTTCCAACAGAGCTTCATGCCCTCCGTGAAACCATAACACCATCCTTCGGCCTCGTCGTATTCTTCGCCTTGGTATTCGCGAGTACTCCAGACGGGCAAAACATCACACGGCTCCTGTTCGATGGCGACGATGATGCCGTTGAGATGCCGCATGATCAGCCCAAGGATGTGGTTGAGTTTCTCAATGCTCTCGACTGGTGGCATCATGTCCACACCTTCGCCCCAAATGCCGGGCATCCATTGATGTGGCATGAGCGTCGTTGGCCCGATGGCAATGGCGTGCAGGTAACCGTCCAAGGTGTCAATCATCATCCCTTCATCCGAATCGACTTCATACAGCAAGAAGTGATCGAGTTCATCTAACTCGTCATTGGTCAGTGGAGAAAACGGGGTAACCATCATGCGGGCTTTCTAAAAAAGTATTCATAAATATGCAAATGTCTCCGCCTCTCAATGCAGAGAAAAAACTTGCTCGATTCGTCAATTGGTGATGAGCAAGGTCGCTGAGAGCATGTGCCGATAAAGAGAAAAAGTGGCTAGGGACAGGTCGAATGGTCGATGCCTCAGCCATTTTGACCCAAGGGGCAAGTATCCATTCTGCCAAATGTGGCTTGATCACGCCGAACATTGGTGGCTCCAATACGGCGGTCAGTGACAGCCGCTTGCTCGCATCATCGGGATTGCATGCATCACTTCTTTCTTTTGGCACTGCGTGCCAACAGTGCTGCATCCAAGGCCAAGCGTGCCCAATATGCCATTTCAGTGACAGACTCCATCGCCTCATTGGGGGCACTGTAGTAGGCCATGGTTTTTAAGGTTCCCTTGGCTGTGTAGGTGAAGCGTTCACATCCAGCGTTTTCGAACAGCTTTGCCGTATCGGCGCTTGCCTTGAGCCAGAGTTTTTCACCGTCACCCAAATCCGCCACGATGGCAATAGACATGCCGTCTGTGCTGATGCCATACCCACCAAACATGCGCTTGGCCACACAGACCCCCACCGTGGAAAGCAACTCACAGCAGTATTGGGCAAATTCATTTCGGTGAGTGGTCATTTTGCAACTCCATGTCAACGTAGGCGATGCAGTTGACCTTTGCCAATTGTCGCCACAGCGAAATTGCTGGCGATAGACCTAAGTGTTTGCCGCATCAGTTCCACCGGGCATACACCCAAGCGCAAAGTCCGATTCCAACCGCCCACATCATCCAGGTTTCGGTGATGACGTAGGGATACAACATTAACGCGACTCCAGCCCATTTCAGCGTGGCAATGGATATCTTTTTGCCCCGTCTGAACGCCAGCAGTCCGACGATTCCAAAAAGGATGGCACCCAGCAAATAGGCAGGGCTGGGCAGAGTCAGTCCGAAAGACTGCATTTGTGTCAGTTCATTCATGGCCTGTACAGCGCCAGCAAAAGTCCCAAAAATCTCATCCGATTACTCTTTGTTGCCCTACGTTACCCTACGTAACCCATTGTTTTGAAAAAAATTGATTCCAGTTTCGTAACTACTCAGGTCTTATGAATCAACAACTTGCAGAGGATTAGCAAGCAAAACTGCTCAAAATATAGGCAAAATTCGCAGTAAAAGCCAAATGTTCACCCTCTTCAATTTTGCAAGTCATTGATTTATAACGATTTCACTGAGCCGGATAGACCTGAGTAGTTACCCAGTTTCATTATCAGACGTGATGAGCGTACAACCATTATCAGCATACATTGTGCGCTATCTTAGTTGCAGCTAACCGTCAGCCAGTCCAGCGATGCCGAAAAACCGGTGACCCAGCGGATGTGCGCTTCATTTATGCCCGCTTCGATGATGTCAAACTGCATGTCGGCATCACAGGCATCCAGAATCACACCGACCACTTTGTCGTGCCCCAGCTCGGTGATGCGCCTGAATACCGTGCGCAGATTGATGCCGATTTCACCACCAATGCGCCCGCCCGAGCCATGGCTGGCCACATAAATGATCACTTTCTTGATGCCGTCGAGTTTGCGTGCATCCATCAGATGTTCCAGCGCCTGCCCAAAGCTGCGGGTATCGAAAAAGGTGGCGTAAAAAACCGATAGGCCATTCAGTCTCGACAAGCCGTCCAGAAACAGCCGACATCCCTGCCATCTTGCGCGGCCTGCGTTCTCGGCCGATCGCCAGCATGGTCATGTATGGCCCGTCTGGCACTGGCAAAAGCCAGTTGGCACGGCACATTGCTGAGGAACTGGGCAATCCGATTCTGATCAAGCGTGCGTCTGATCTGCTGGACATGTATGTGGGTGGCACCGAGCAACGCATTGCCGCCATGTATGAGCAGGCGCAAGACGAAGATGCGGTGCTGCTGCTTGATGAGGCGGACAGTTTTCTGATGTCCCGCAGCGGGGCAGCACACCGGTGGGAGGTGACGCAGACCAATGAAATGCTGGTCCAGTTGGAAGACTTTGAAGGCATCTTCATGGCAACGACCAACCTGATGGCGCAATTCGAGCCGGCCAGCCTGCGACGGTTCAGCCACAAAATTTCGTTTGATTATTTGAAGCCAGAGCAACGCTGGGGCATGTTTGCACAAGAGTTTTGTCGGTTGGGTGGCACAATGGACGAGGCTGATCTGGTGGCCGATCAGGTCAGGCGGATTGAAGGCCTGGCACCGGGGGACTTTGCGGTGGTTGGCAAGAACCGGGTGGGGTTGAGTGAGCGGCTGACTGCTGATGAATTTTTGAGGTTGCTGGCGCACGAGGCGGCGGTTAAGCTGCATGGAAGGGGTCGGGTTGGGTTTGTTTGAGTTACGGTATTCACGCTGAAAGGATGATGCCATGCCACTCGATGTTCAATGCGTACTTATCGGGTAAGCTCCCAAACCACTTGATGTTGTGGGTCGTCATTCTTTTTTTGCATATTGTTAATGGCTTATTTTTTTTGAATGTTTGACAGGATGAATCAAATCACGCAAAATACGTATAAAATATACGCTATACGCCGCAGACTTATAGTTGCTATCATATAGCCAATAGAACACTTATCGACGTTAAATAAATAATGAACACAAATAAATACACCATATCATCTACAGTTACACTCAAAGAATTCAGAAGTTATGTGTTTGATAATCTTGGACAAGATATCGAAAACTTATTGATTTGCTCTCATAAAAGAGCAAAGGAGGATTGTCGGGAGGGCACTCTTCGTGCTGCTGCATTTGCATGTTTGAGAATGCGTCTTCCGAGGAATTGGAGTGTTGAGGCTGAAGTACCCTATCCAGAAAACATGGGATGGACCAATCAAAGAGCAGACATTCTGGTCTATTCCCCGCAATCGCAGCCTATAATTATTGAAGTTAAGCCTAACGACAAGATGGATAGAGTGGTAAATGATTTAAATAAAATTCAACGTCATGTAGAATTGAAGTCTTCAAAAGTAAAGTATGGTTATGTTCTGTTTGGAATTTCTGAAGATAGCGAAGATGAAGTCCATGAATGGGAAAATTGGCGAAACTTAAATGGATCTGTTCAGGCAGTTATTGTTCGACTTCAGAACTTATAGATGCACTCATTAGACTTTATTGAAAACCTGCCATGTATCCGCTACAGATCAACATCTTGAGCGAGGTTTCCAATATTAAAGCCTATAGTGGGTACTTAAAGAAAAATTATGATAATCAACGAAGAAGATGTCAGTCTTGAAGTTTTACAAGACTTGTTCAAATCCATCAACGTCTCATCATCTACAGTGGAAGTAGCGCCCGCTGCGCCAAAGATGAAGCTGGATCGTGATGCGTATCTTGAGATCAGTTATCCCGATAGACCACCAGTTATTATCTGGATTGATACACAGGCCAAATTACAGTTGCGATTTCGGGTCATTATTGCAAAAGACAAGGAAAGGGAGAAATTCAAAAATACTGATTTACAGCGTTGGGCTGCTGGCAACAATCAACAATTGGATTATTTTGGTGTACTCTCAGCAGAAGGTATTAACATAACGCTTGAACACCGACTCCCTTATCAAGACGCAATAGCTTCATCGACCATTATTTCAGTCGCACGATGTATCGCTGAAGGCGCAATGGCAGCACAACAGGCGCTTGTCTATAAGTCTAAGTTGAAGGCATTTCGGTCTGTAGCCCTTGCTGGCTGTGCGTAACGCTCTATCAAATTTGTTAAAAAACTGACTCGAATTGAAAAGTGTGAGCCTGGTTTTTTTCATCTCGAATAGTGAGAGGAAAATTGGCCAAGCTGGAATGAATGACCAGTCCAAAAACATAGCACCTATCGCACGATGGATAGAACCGATCCCGACTTCCCGTGTTCAATCCGGCCTTTGTTCTATAGTAAACAACGTGATACGACATCTATATCGAATCACGTTCCCACGCACAGAGCGTGGGAACGATAGCTTTGGACGTGATTGTTAACGGGGGGTCTAAACGGTTACGTTCGTGGTGTGTCGTGGTCGTTATGCAATACATGGCCAAGCGGGTATCTGTTCGGGAAGTTATGACGCATCCCGAATACGATGACTGGTGCAAACTCTACCGCCAAAGAAAGGGATCATCATGCAAGAAGCACAAACACAATTTGGGCCTGGTTCAAGACGATTTGAGCGGCATCATCCCGCATGGCATGAAACTGGCCTATTGCCCCACCGACCTGCGCCGCCTGCGGTTTTATCGGGACGAACTGTTGGCACTCGATGATCTTTTTGCAGTGTCCACCTACAGCGACGACAGTCCCGTGCAAATTGGTGCCGACCCCGACCGGGATGGCTGGATTTGTGGCTCGCACTTTGTGATTTTGCACCGGCAGACCATTCATGACACCCGTAACCCAAACCCGATACCTTTTCAAGACTATCCTGATGTGTCGCGCTATGTGAAGCGACTGTTTCGCGTCGTACCCGCTTCTCACCACCGTGGGCTTTAGGCTTTGGGCCACCAGTTTCCTGCCTTGACCATGGCGTACTGCCAGACCACCCCTTGCCGCTTGTTCCAGCCCACAACCCCATGCACGTCTTTTTTGACACCGAATTCACCGGCCTGACTTCCGACCCCCACCTGCTGTCGATTGGCTTGGCTGCCGACAACGATGCCACGCTGTACCTTGAATTCACCGATGGCTGGCAGGAGTCAGCCTGTTCCCCTTGGGTGAGGCAGCACATCTTGCCGACCCTCGGGCAAGGCGAGCAGTTGACCCGTCGCGCAGCGGGGCAGCGGATTTTTGACTGGCTGCAGGCGCTTGATGCCCCGCTCACCCTGCTGGCCGATTCGGATTACGACACTATCTTGCTGGCTGAACTGTTGCAGCAATGCGGCCTGACGCACGACAGCTCTCGCATCCAACAGCTTGCATTCACCGGCAAGCCCCAGGCGCTTGAATTTGAAGCGGCCAAACAGCGCTACCTCGCATCGCACGGTTTCGCACCACACCATGCCTTGAGTGACGCGGCGGCGCTGTGTGCGGCCTGGCAGCAGACAATGAACCAGATTTAGGCATCAAATCGGCCTCCAGCCCTTATGCTGCAAGCACCGTCAGCTATCAATAATGATAGCAAAATCAGCACGTCCAGACTGCGCTGATCGATCACCGACGGCCATCGTGCTTTGTTGTCGCAGGCGTTGAATGGCTCCATGCAAAAGATGCCAGAGTCGAATTCGCCATAACATCCTGCCGCCCTCAAACCTCATCCCCGGCGCGTGGCGCAACGCCCCCCGTGCGCTGCATCAGCGCATCAAAGGCGCTCATGTCAGCGCGGGCGCTGCGCTCTGAAAAATAGACATCGGCTTGCAGCATTGCCAGCTTTTCGGCTACGGCAATGCTGACAAACTGGTTGATGCTGATGCCATCTTGCTTGCTGAAACGCTCGACACCGGTTCGGAGGGAGCGCGGCAGGCGCAGTGGGTAGGTGGTTAACTGGCTCATCACAAACTCCTTAAAAATGGGCCGGGTTGCGAAACGCGCAAACCCAGACGCTCTGCGGCGCGGGCGAAATGTTTCAGATTGAAGGTCAATAGCGCCTGTGCCGATGCGTTCATGGCAGCCTCCAGCACCAGCTCATCCGCCGGGTCACGCAATTGGGGTCGCCACAAAAAATGCACTTCGACAGGCATCACGATGTGCGCCAGGCCGTCCAGAAAAATGCCTACGCTTTTGGCATCGAGGCCGGCTGCGTGAATATGTTCGGGTCTTGAACACACCGACTCATATTCCATGAACAAGCTGACGCTGGCTGCAAGGGTCATCTCACCCCGTCTGGCTCTGCGCAGCAACTCTGCCGATGCACCGGTTGGGCTGCGTAACGCAGCAACCAAGGTGTCGGTGTCCATCACGATTTTCATCGTTAAATGCTATCACATAAGATGAAGGATGAAAGACAAGAGGAGCCAGCCTGATGACTGACACCTTGATGCTGACTGAATCGTCGCAAGAATACGGCCTGGCAAAACAACGGGCAAAATTTAGGCATCAAATCGGCCTCCAGCCCTTATGCAGTAAGCGTTAGCAGCTATCTTAATAATAGCTAATCAGCAGCCAGCATGGGCCAGATTTCCTCGGCATCAAGCAGCTCTGGCGACGATCCATTGGGGCGAATCATCACGGTCATCACCTCTGACAGGGACAGGGACTCGTCTTCATCGTCCTCGTCATCTTCACTGCCCGCTTCTTCTTCCACCCCATTTTCCTCGTCATCATCCTCTTGCAGTGGAATCAGCAATGCCGGGTTGAAGACATCCATGGCGGTTTGTACTGCCTCGACCAAGTTGGCGCGTTTGCCAAGTTGCCCGATCGTCAGGCTGCTCAAGCTCGAGAGCAGATGCAGGTGAATGGAGGTGGCCGTCAGCCAGTCCAGCGATGCAGAAAAACCGGTAACCCAGCGGATGTGCGCTTCATTCATGCCCGCTTCGATGATGTCAAACTGCATGCCGACATCACAGGCATCCAGAATCACACCGACCACTTTGTCGTGCCCCAGCTCGGTAATGCGCCTGAACACCGTGCGCAGATTGATGCCGATTTCACCACCAATGCGCCCGCCTGAGCCATGGCTGGCCACATAGACGATCACTTTCTTGATGCCGTCGAGTTTGCGTGCATCCATCAGATGTTCCAGCGCCTGCCCAAAGCTGCGGGCATCAAAAAAGGTGGCGTAAAAAACCGATAGGCCATTCAGTCTCGACAAGCCGTCCAGAAACGGGGCTATCGATGTTTGCGCAGGGTCTTCGCTGACCCGAAACCAGGGGTGTTCCAGCACAAGTACGGCATAACTCATGGTGTTTTCCTTCAAAAAAATTGTCGTTCAAGCCAGCAAATGAATCCGCCACATGCCGCGGCAGCCGTTTTCAGACCAGTTGCCCTCGATGATGGTGCGGCAGTTTTTCCAGACTGTCATGGGTTTTCTCCTTCAGGGTTGATGTGAAACATAGAGACTTGATTTCACACCACCAATGCGACACACTGTGCCGCATAAAATATCGGATTTAACAAAGGAACAAAACCATGGCGACACTGCCTCGGCAAGACGGTTTGGACGATGCCACCGGGCGGACATTTGGCCGCACAGAATTCAGCAAGCATCAGACCCGACACCTGAAGATACTCAACCAGTTGACGGCAAATGGTGCCATGAGCACCAGCGAGCTATGGGAAGTGGTTGGCAAGGGGGAGGTCGATCTGCGCCAGCTTCAGCGTGATCTGAAAAAAATGGCAGACCACTACGGACTGGACTGCAGCCCGCGTGGCCGCAGCAACGTCTGGTCGATCCCCAAGGGCAGCAGCCCCCGCTATGTGTTGCCGGTGCTCGATCAAAATGCAGCGTTGGCCTTTCACCTGGCCGAGGGCTTGCTTGAAGAAATCCTGCCCGAAAACCTGGTGGGCGCGCTCAAACCCTGGGTTGCCGAGTCACGCCACCTGCTGGCACAAAAGAATCCGGGCAACCCCTGGTACGAGCGCCTGACCAGCAAGCGCGAAGGCGTACAACTTCACCCACCCGTGGTGGATGCCGATGTGCTTGCAGCGGTGTATGAGGCGCTACGGGCCAAAGAGCAATTGACGTTCACGTACAGCAGGGCTGGGGCTGGGCCGGTTGAACACACGGTCTCGCCTGCCGGCATTGTGGCCTCCAACCAGACCTTGTACCTGCCGGCCCACAGCGCCAAGCACCAAGACTACACAACCTACGCCATGCACCGCATCAGTCGGGCGCAGCGCAGCTACACGCCAGCCACTTTGCCAAATGTGGAAGATTTTTTGGACTATGTGGTGTGGGGCTTCAATGAGTTTTATGCCAGCGATGATGAGATAGCCCTGGTGGTCGATTTTGCCCCGGCCGTACAAAACAAGATGCTTGAATACACGCTGGCCGAAGACCAGCAGACTCAATTGCTGTCAGACCAATGGCTCAGGGTCAGCGCCTCGGTGTATGAAACCAGCAGTTTGCAGGCCTGGCTGCTGAGCTACGGCAACCGGGTGCGGGTGATTGCCCCTGATTCGCTGGTGGCCAGGCTCAATGCGTTACGCCAGCCGCCTCCACCACCGCCGCAAGCAGGCTAAAACCTATCGCGCAAATATTTTTTACCCAAGCGGCACAGTGCGTCGCATTGGGGCTGCACACTGGTGCCATCGCCACTTTTTTACAGGAACCCGCCGTGCGCCAAAAGCCCCAACTCCCCCCAATGCCCCGTTTCTTGAACATTGATACCAAGCCGCGTAGTACCGACCATGCTGATCTTGATGCCCACCTCGATGAATATCGTGTCCTTTTGGGCATCTGGCTCATCGATATGGTCATCCATCGGCAATGGATCGAACGACCACCGTCTGGTTCTCTGATCAGATTTTTCGCTAACGACGACTTTACTGACACTACCGGTCTGCCTGAGCTGCACACCCTATTGCGCACTGCTGACGACGATGAAGACGAAGACTGTCTGCTCGATTTTGACGACGATTCAGAGGCTGATGTACCCAGGCTGCCAACCCGAAAAAACAGGCCAAAGACCCGCCCGGCGCAGCAAAGCCAAGACGCGCAGCGGCGCAGCAAGTTGACCCAAGTGCTCGAGCGCCGCCGGGCTGAATTGCGCTCAATAGGTGTGCGGCCTGATTTGCCCTTGTTTCAGAACATTGACCGGCTCGGGCGCATGATCAACCTGACCGATACCGAACACGCAGTGCTGACCTTTGCCGCCTGCATCAGTTGCTTTGGCAGCTTTCACAATACCTTGGCCAGCCATTCCATTCCCACCACAGACCAGGGCATGACCAGCCTCCTGGCAGCGCTGACTGGCCAGCCCCCCGACCTGGTGCGCAAGGCCATTCGCAGCGACAGCGTTTTGGTTAGCTCAGGCCTGGTCTGCGTGGAGCATGATGACGAAGCTGACATCGAAAGCAAAGTCACCCTGGTGCGTGATCTGCAAAGCCTGATGCTTGACAACCTGACCAGCGACGACGAACTTGGCAGCCGGGTGCTGCAAAGGTCCAAACCAGGCACACTGACGCTGGGCGATTTTCCGCACCTGGCCAAGGACGCGCAGTTGATCACCGCCTACCTGACGGGTGCCTGCCAAACCCAGGCCAAAGGGGCCAATGTGTTGCTTTACGGGCCACCCGGCACCGGAAAGACCGAATTTGCCAAAGCGCTGGCGGCACAATGCAGCTTGAGTTTGTACGACATTGGTCACGCTGACGAAGACGGCGACCCCATCAGCGGTGAAGATCGGCTTTGCAGCCTGAACTTTTGCCAGCGCGTGATCAAAGGCAAAACCCAAGTGGCACTGTTGTTTGACGAGGTCGAAGACGTGCTACCCGGCAAGTCGTCTGGCAGCTTTTTGGCGATGCTGATGGGCCAGCCTGCCAGCAAGGGCGGCAAAGCGTGGATCAACCGGGCGCTGGAGGACAACCTGGTGCCCACCCTTTGGATTACCAATGACACGCATATCGACGATGCTTATTTGCGCCGCTTTGACTATTCGGTAGCCCTGCGCATCCCGCCGCGCCAGGTGCGCCTGCGCATCGCCACTGGCCACCTTGGCCAACACGCCCCCAACGCCGCAGCCCTGGGGGCTATTGCCGAACTGGACAACTTGTTGCCGGCGCAACTGGAGCGGGCGGCACGGGTGGCCAGTTTGAGCGCCCCCACCAACCCCGAATTGGCCTGGCAATATACCGAGCAGACCCTGCAACGCAGCCGCGCCCTGCTGGGACAGACCCGAAAAAACCTCAAGGCCACGCAGCACACGCAATACAACCTGGCGTTTTTGAATACCGATGCCGACATCCCTGCCATCTTGCGCGGCCTGCGTGCGCACCCAATCGCCAGCATGGTTCTGTATGGACCGTCTGGCACTGGCAAAAGCCAGTTGGCGCGGCACATTGCCGATGAACTGGGCAAGCCGATTCTGATCAAGCGTGCGTCTGACCTGCTGGATATGTATGTGGGCGGCACCGAGCAGCGCATCGCCGCCATGTATGAGCAGGCGCTGGACGAAGATGCGATGCTGCTGCTTGATGAGGCTGACAGTTTTCTGATGTCCCGCAGCGGGGCAGCGCAACGGTGGGAGGTGACGCAGACCAATGAAATGCTGACCCAGTTGGAAGGCTTTGAAGGCATCTTCATGGCCACGACCAACCTGATGGCGCAGTTCGAGCCGGCCAGCCTGCGACGGTTCAGCCACAAAATTTCGTTTGATTATTTGAAGCCAGAGCAGCGCTGGGGCATGTTTGCACAAGAGTTTTGTCGGTTGGGTGGCTCAATGGACGAGGCTGATCTGGTGGCCGATCAGGTCAAGCGGATTGAAGGCCTGGCACCGGGTGACTTTGCGGTCGTTGGCATGAACCGGGTGGGGTTGAGTGAGCGGCTGACTGCTGATGAATTTTTGAGGTTGCTGGCGCACGAGGCGGGGGTTAAGTTGCATGGTAAGGGGAAAGTTGGGTTTGTTTGAGTTACGGCATTCACGCAAAAGGATGATGCCATGCCACTGAAAAATGTATCCAGATCACTCAACTTTAGACACACAGCGTGTCTCCCGCCACTCCCAACCAAATTGATGAAAA
>CAIJOK010000028.1 GCA_903822205.1 uncultured beta proteobacterium
AAGTTGTCTTCTAGGCGATCCGGTAATGGGTCACATAAGAACTGCAATCAGATGAACGAATCTACGGATTCGTTACGGGAGCCGGTAACACTGTGCGACCGACGAAGTATTCAAACGGAATTTGAAGATGTTCCTCTTTGATCATCTTTGAGTAAGTATGAGTAAGTATGAGTAAGTTTTAAGGAACGGCTGCAGTCCGAATGAAAAAACCTGGAAAACGGGTGACTTGGCCGGCAGGGTTGGGGGTGTGGGCACGCAGGCGGGGTGTACGGGCCAGGGGCTTGAAACCGGCCGCAACGGCATCAGCCACCCTGTTGATCAACGGCTTGCGCCAGTCCCAGTCTGAACTGGAACAACAAAACCAGGCGCTGCGCTTTAGCCAGGCCGCCGCCGAGGGCGCATCCGAGCGTTTTGTCACCTTGTTTTCAACCGTTCCGCTGGCGCTGATGGTGGTCGATGCGGACGGTTTGGTGCTGGAGATCAACGCCCGCGCACTGGCCTTGTTCAGGCCCCTTGAGACCGATCCGCCGCTTAATTTTTTGTACCCCCTGATTCAATCCGTGCCGCCAGATCAGGTGCGGCAGGGCTTTGTCACGGCCACCCAGCAGGGCACTTGCGAACTGGCTGAGCTTGTCTTTGACGGCGGCTCTAACGGTCTGTTCACGGGCGACTTGCACATTGCCCATGTGGACCATGCCACTGACGAGCCTAGCTTTATCTGCGCCATCGTTGACCAAAGCCCCTTAGTGGCCCAGCGTCTGGCCCTGCAAACCAGCGCTTTGGCGCTGACAGACCGCAACAGTGAACTGCTCCAGAGCAAAAACCGCCTGTCTGCGATCATCGACTCGTCTTTGGATGCCATCGTGGGGGTGGACCACCACCAGTGCATCGTGGTGTTTAACCCCAGCGCGGCAGCTCTGTTTGAATGCCCGACAGACCAGGCGATGGGGCTGCCACTGGCCGTTTTTTTGCCCGACGTGAAGCGGCTTTTGGATGATTTAACCCCGGTAGGGCACACACAACTGGGCGAGGTCACCGGCATCTCGCTGCGTGGCACGCACATTCCGCTGGATGTCAGCGTGTCGGTTGAACAGCAGCCCTCAGGCCGTTTGGCCACCTTGTTTGCCCATGATCTGACGGTACGCAAAAAACTGGAACGCCACCGCGAGGCCCTGGAGGCCAAGCTGCGCGAATCCCAAAAAATGCAGGCCATCGGCACCATGGCGGGCGGTATCGCCCATGATTTCAACAACATCATCAGCGCCATTTTGGGCAATGTGGTGCTGGCTGGGCAAGATGTTGGCGCGCAGTCAGCGGTGGCGGTCAGTCTGGCAGAGATCGACAAGGCAGGTCGCAGAGCGCGTGACCTGGTGCGGCAGATTTTGACCTTTAGCCGCAATGAACAGCCCAAGCGCGTCGCTTTGCAACTGGCCGACATCGTCCATGAAACCCTGTTGCTGGTCAAGGTCACACTGCCACCCCACATTGACCTACAGGCCACGATAGACCCCGCAACGCCACCCGTTTTGGCCGATGCCACCCAGATAGAACAAGCCCTGCTTAATCTGTGTACCAATGCCATCCACGCCATCGGCCCCACGGCTGGCAACATTCGCATTGACTTAAGCGGCCCGTGTGCAGCCCCGGGCACCGCAGACAACGGGGGGGGGCAGACCGGCGCGTGGGTGCGACTGAGGGTGACCGACACCGGCTGTGGCATGAGCATGCAAACGCAACAACGGGTGTTTGAGCCATTTTTTACCACCAAGCCCGTGGGCCAGGGCACGGGCCTGGGGCTGTCGGTGGTGCATGGCATCATGGCATCGCACCAGGGCCATGTGGACATTCAAAGCACCCCAGGCCAGGGCAGTGTGTTTGACCTGTATTTTTTGCAGGCACCCGTTCCGGTTGCCGTCGTGCCACCCCCCGCACCGTCCGTACAGCCCAGGGGGGATGGCCAGCGTGTGATGTATGTGGACGACGACGAGGCGTTGGTGTTTTTGGTCAAACGGGTTTTGACCCGCCAGGGCTATCGGGTGCAGACCTTTACAGACCCCCGTGCCGCTGTCCATGCCCTGCGGGCTGACCCCGCGTGTTGCGACTTGTTGCTGACGGACTTTAATATGCCAGGCTACAGCGGCGTTGACCTGCTGCAAGATGCCAAAACCATCAGGCCAGACCTGCCGGTGGCGCTGGCATCGGGCTATGTCACCCCCGACATCGAACAGGCTGCACGGGCCGCCGGAGCGTGTGCCCTGATCCACAAGCCCAACGATGTCGATGAACTGTGCCGCACCGTTCAGGCCATGCTGACCGCGCCAAGGTCACAATGAACAACAATGAACAATAAGTTAATTACATCATATTGACAATAAAATTGACAAAGACGCACGTCTGTACTTCATAAGGTGCTATCAATTTATGATTTATGATGTACTTTACTTTTTGCAAACACGAAGCAAAAACGCCCGAAAAGCATCCCGCACCTTTTGCATGTACATCTGTTTGTACGGAAACTGCGCCTCGGTGTCCATGGCATGAACCACCATGGCGTGGTCGATCTCAAAGATCAGCAGCTCACCGCTTTGGGTTTGGGCGCAATCCATGCACACGTAATCCAACTGGGTTTGACGGGCGATGGCCGTCAGGGCCACGTGGTGGCGCTGAACAAAATCATCAAAATCCGTCAAAAATTCCAGCTCTTCTTGACGCTTCCAGGCATCCTCGTACATGCCGGCATTGACGTAGTGGATCATCCAGTGCGATGAAACCGCCATGTGACAGGCATAAGGCCGGCCGTCGATCAACGCGATTCTGATTTTGCGAAAGTACCCGTCAGCACCCCTGTAGTCGATAAACCGCGACACATAAAACGCATCGTCAGACGATGCATTCAGGTACTGCGCCAGTTCATCCGGCGTGCTGATTTTGGCCAGCCCGTGCCCACCATGCGCCCCCAGAGGACGCACGATGATCGGCCAGTCGCAGCCGTCCAGCGCGGCGGCAGGCGCTGCTGCACCGGTGCTGATGGCTGTCAGCTCAGATCGCAAACGGCGCAGGGTGGGCGGCATGGCCAGGCCCGGGATGCCTTGCAACAACACGCTGGCAAACGCCCTGCCGGTGCTGTGAATGTGCTGCGGGGCATTGATGACGGGGCAGGGCCACTGCGCCAGGGTTTGCGCCAAATTTTGCAGTATCGCCAGGTTGTCGTCGCCTTCGCTCATCGCCACCATCAGGGCATCGTGCTCTGGCAGGGGCAAAGTCAAAGTTAAAGACTGTCCGGGGGGCAGGTAGTAAAACACCAGATCGATGTCGCTGCCCTCCAATAGACAGTCCAGCGGCATATTGGCCGACAAATCACCCGGCACCATCAGCAACAGCAGCCGCAGACGGGCTGGTTGATGAGCGGCCGCCAGCACATAGTCGCGGCGCAGCGCCAGTGCTTGCGCCTGTAGGTCCAGACCCAGCGCCCTTTGCCCCAGGCACAGCATGACGGTGGCCAGGTTAAGCCACAGAGCGGCATCGTGTGAATGCGCCTGTGTACTGTCCAGCATGGCATTGGCGACGGGTTTGAGGTCGGTGCCGGCAAGGCTCATGCGCAAAAAAGGGGCCAGGCCCAGAAAAGGTGTATCAGCGTTAGGCATGGAATAAAAAAGATGCGTGTGAAATATGAAATGTGAAGTGTGTGATGTGATGGGTAGCGAGCATCCCACGATAGCCACGATAGCCACGATAACTACGATAACCACCTCGCCCACACCACAAAAAGCGACAGTTCATTGTATTTGTGGGCATTTGTGCACACCCTTGGCGCGTTTGACCGTCCATGAACTGGCATACTAAAGAACGGCTTTCAGACCGACTTTCAGACCGACTTTCAGACCGACTTTCAGACCGACTTTCAGACCGACTTTCAGACCGAATTACCCCAACATTTTGAACCTATCTTTATGACCGCCCCCTTTGACACCGGCCCCACCCTACCGTCCGCCCCACAGCCATCCCCCGCAGACACCCCAACAAACCGGGATGACAAAAACACCAACGCCCTCTACGGCTGGGAGCGTTCCACCCTTGAAAAACTGGCTTTTGCCACCTTGAACGAGCAGCGTCTGGCCAGGCGCTGGCGCACTTTTGTTCGGCTGGCCTGGTTGGTGGTGCTGGCGGGGCTGGTGTGGGTGGGCGTTAGCCAGGGCAACACCGGTCAAAGCGCGTCGATGCCGCATACCGCTGTCGTCGAGATCAAGGGCGAGATCGCAGCGGGTGCTGAGGCCAGCGCTGGGCTGCTGACCGATGCCCTGCGTGCGGCCTTTGAGGATGCCGGTGCCAGGGCGGTGGTTTTGTTGATCAATTCACCTGGCGGCAGTCCGGTGCAGGCGGGCATTGTCAATGACGAGATCAAGCGGCTGAAAACCCTGCACAAGAAACCGGTCTATGCCGTGGTTGAAGAGTCCTGCACGTCAGCGGCCTATTACATTGCCGTTGCCTCTGACAAAATTTTTGTCGATAAAGCCAGCATTGTGGGCAGCATTGGGGTGCTGATGGATGGTTTTGGCTTTACCGGTTTGATGGACAAGTTAGGGGTTGAGAGGCGTTTGATGACCGCCGGCGAAAACAAGGGGTTTTTAGACCCCTACAGCCCGCAGACCGACAAACAGCGTGAATTTGCACAGTCCATGCTCAATCAGATTCACGTGCAATTTATCGACGTGGTCAAGGCCGGTCGTGGCCAGCGCCTTAAAGAGACACCCGAAACCTTTAGCGGGTTGTTTTGGAGCGGTCAGCAAGCCGTCGAGAGTGGTCTGGCAGACCAACTGGGAAACCTCAACTTTGTGGCGCGTGAAGTGGTGAAAGCCGAAAAAATCATCGACTACACCCGTCGCGAAAACGTGGCAGAGCGTCTGGTCAAACGCTTTGGCATGGCTGTGGGAGCAGGGGCTGTCCAGGGTTTATCGTCTGCGACATTTCGGGCCGCATCGGTCAATTCTCATTAGGGAGACAGAAATTGCCAAAATACCGATCGACATATCGTCATGCAGCGCGGGCAAGCCCGCACCTACGGAGAATGCAGAAACATCGGTTGTAGGTGCGGGCTTGCCCGCGCTTGAATCGGTACTTTGGTAATTACCATCT
>CAIJOK010000029.1 GCA_903822205.1 uncultured beta proteobacterium
AGTCTGACGTGGGGCGTGAAGGACAAAGTAACGTTTGTCGTCGATCAGCGATTCAATCTCGGGCAAATCAAATCGCGTGAGCGGGTCGATCAGGTAATGGTCGTCTGCAATAGACGGCCCGGCGGTGTTGAATTTTTTCATCGGGATGCGTTGGCCCATTCAGGCCGCCAGTCGGCGGGTTAGCGGCTGTTTGGCCAGGGCCTGACACACGCTGCGGATGATCTGTGCCTGAAAAGCCTTGGGAACAAAGGCATCAGATGGGGGTGCGGTGATGGGGGGGCGGGGGTCATGGTACTCAATCAAGCGAATAGGCCACAGTTTGCCATAGATACGAATTCTGTTACGCCGCACGGGCGGGCACGGATATGACCGTGAAGCGATGTAAACTGACAAGCATGACTACCATCACTTTTGATACCTTCAAGTTCGTGGACCGTCTGGAAAAAGCCGGTGCCACCCGAGAGTTGGCATCCGCCATGGCCGATGCACACAAAGAGGCGTTTGCCGAAGCATTGGATTCGACACTGGCCACCAAGCAGGACATCCGTGGTATGCACGATGCCGTCGTGCAGGTTGAACGGCGCATGGACGGTCTGGATGCCAAGATGGACAAGCAGTCCTGGATGATTGGCATCCTGATTGCCATTGCGATGGCCAATTTTGCCAAGCAGTTTTTTTAAACATCCCCCTGTCAATCAACACCCAAATAGCCTGTAACGCCCGACGGGCGTGCGTTTGCAGCGATCAAACTCATCGTATTTCATCGACTTTACGGCGCTTGAACCGGCTTTTTGCGATGCCATGTGAGCTGCCCGTGCAGCAGGGCTTGCGCCAGTGACAGGCTTTCCACCTCGCGCCCCAACTTCTGAAAATGGTCGCGCAAGGCGGCAGAGGGCATGTTGTGAGAGGTCTTCTGGGTTCAATTGTGCATAAAACCATCGCAGCCAACGCAAGAGAGATAAGGTTTATCGTAAACCATCACACCCCCCAGACGCTGATCACACGCGGGCCTATCATTTCATCATGCTGCCAGATTCGCTCTTGCCATGACTTATCCGGGTGGCGGTCAAAAATCATCAGGTGTGATTCATCCGCGCCACAGCGATCGGCGTAGTCGGCGGTTTGCACCAAACCTTGCTTTTGGGTGGCAGCTAACCCCTGGTGCAAAATTTTGAGTTCGATCACCACCCGCTGCACTGGCCCCAAGTAGCCCAAAGCCTCATCCACTGGCCATTCCAAAAATAAATCGGTTCGCCTGCGCCCCAGGCCATACTCACGGTTGATTCGCCCGCCGCCGTTCACGATGCGCTGCAAAAAGGCTTGCAGCAATAACTGCGGGCCGGCTTCTTTATAGTAAAACCTTTCCAACCAGGCATCTGAGTTTTCTCGAAAGAATTGTTGAAACGCCGTCAGCAGTTTCTTCATATCCAAATGGCGGCGAGTATCCAGATACCAGGGTTGTTGATGGGTGATGCGGGTTTGGGCAATCCATGTCAGTTCACGTGGAATAATTTCCTGGTAAATGCGATTGGCAATGCACACCTGAGGCTGTGTGGTGATCAGGCCCATATCCTCGACATACTGCTGATCGTCGGTGGTCACGTCAATACTTGTTGTTTCGCCTTCGAGTAGCGCCGCCACAATGCCATGCACACGGGGTTCTTTCAATTTGTCAGCCAGTTGATCCAGGTGTGTGGCACGGCTTTGAATCAGCCGTTCACGCGCAGACCGGTAACGCTCTAAGGTGATGGGCACGGTGCGATCACGGGCAGAGCGGTCTTGCCAAGTCGCCTCATACCCCAGCGCATTGACCAGCCACGGCTGCCCTGCGGTGTCTTGCCACAGCTCGGGGTAGATAGCCGGGTCGATGGACTGGCCGGTGGCATCCGTATGTTGCTGCCATAGCGCTCGGGTTTCATCGGGCGTGAGGTTACCCAGGCGAAGCGATACAGCCTTGATATTAAAGGCTGATCCGCCGGTGATGATCTCGTGGTGGGCGGTATGAATACGGTAGTCGCGCACATCGCGAACACCGCACAAAATCATGGCCAGCGGAAAAGCCTCTGGCCGCTGGGCGTAACCGGCCCGAATCTGGCGCAAGAGCGAAATCAGCGTGTCGCCCACCAGGGCATCAACCTCATCGAGCAACAAAATCACTGGCTTGTCGGTCGTTTGCGCCCAGTGCGCCAGCATGGCCGTCAGACGCTCATTGGGGTCAAGTTTGCCATTCGTTGCAAGCCACGCCTGAAGCTGTAAATCTTTGAGGTAATACGCTGACTGACGAGCAATGGCCTGGGTGATGGCGGACATGCCGCTTTCAATGTTGCCCCGCGCCGCTTGCGCGCCTTCAATATTGGCATAGAGCGCACGGTATTGCCCTTTGGACCCTTTGGCATTCAGGTGGTGCATCAGCGCCAGCAGCGAGGTCGTCTTGCCGGTCTGACGTGGGGCGTGCAGAACAAAGTAACGTTTGTCGTCGATCAGCGATTCAATCTCGGGTAAATCAAATCGCGTCAGCGGGTCGATCATGTAATGGTCGCCCGCGATGGACGGGCCGGCTGTGTTGAATTTTTTCATGGTGTGCGTGGCTTATTAAGCTCCCCAAACGCTGATCACACGTGGGCCTATCATTTCATCGTGCTGCCAGATGCGGTCTTGCCACAATCTATTCGGGTGGCGGTCAAAGATCATTAGGTGTGATTCATCCGCGCCGCAGCGATCGGCGTAGTCGGCGGTTTGCACCAAGCCTTGCTTTTGGGTGGCAGCTAACCCTTGGTGCAAAATTTTGAGTTCGATCACCACCCGCTGCACTGGCCCCAAGTAGCCCAAAGCCTCATCCACTGGCCATTCCAAA
>CAIJOK010000030.1 GCA_903822205.1 uncultured beta proteobacterium
CACTCGCTCCAATGTAATCTTAAGCGACTCAGTTGCTGGTAGTTCTTCTGGTGTGAGATCTGCATACCGTCGATCAAATCCTGGGTGACGTTCATCTGTCAGATCCAAAGCAGGTGGTGGAACATCGTAACTGCGGCGCCAAATTTTGACCTGCGCTTCGCCAAATTTTTCAGCCATCTCGCCTTTATTCAATCCTTGCAGTGAACCATAATGCCTTTCATTCAGCTGCCAGGCGCGTACTACTGGGATCCATTCCAATCCCATCTCTTCCTGAACAATTCCCAGAGTCTTGATAGCTCGCTTGAGAACAGATGTGTAAGCGATATCAAAATCAAAACCACCTTGCTTGAGCAATTTTCCGCCATTTCTAGCTTCCAACACGCCCAGCTCGGTTAGATCAACATCGGTCCAACCTGTAAACCGATTCTCCAGGTTCCAGGTACTTTGTCCATGACGAACAAGAACAAGTTTGTATTTCGCTTCCATGCAAATCTCCTGATTGGTTTGCCCCTGAAATGCCGCGCCCAATAAAGGTTTTCGCTTGCAATGACAGTGGGACAAGATAAACCGCCAGGGGCTTGCGCTCCTGGCGGTTGTCGTTTCAACTTCAGTTAGCGGATGGCCTGCTCGGTTTCGGTGTCAAAAATGTGGAAGTTGTCCATATTGAGAGCAACCTGCACATCTTCACCAGCCTTGAAGGAAGTGCGCGGATCAACGCGGGCAACGAAACTATTTCCGCCGCTGACCAGGTAAAGGTAAATTTCATTACCCATCAGCTCAATAACATCCACTTTGGCGGACATTTTCTCGCCATGAATGTTCGGTGGCATGAACTGAGGATTCTTAACGTCTTCCGGACGAATGCCGAAGACAACCTTTTTATCAACATAGTCGAAGTAAGGTTTTGCGCGTTCGTCAGGAATGGCGACTGTGAATCCGGCAGTTTCAACAAACAGCTTGCCGCCCTCTTTCTTGATTTTGCCGGGGAAGAAGTTCATGGCCGGAGAACCGATGAAGCCTGCCACAAACATATTCGCGGGACGATCATACATCGCCTGAGGAGTATCCAACTGCTGCAACATGCCCTTGTTGGTGACAGCGATGCGGGTCGCCATGGTCATGGCTTCGGTCTGATCGTGAGTAACGTAAATAAAGGTGGTCTGCAGACGCTGTGTCGTGGCATCAAGCCACACTGGATGCTGAACTATGGGTACAAAAACGCTTCGAGCACGATGCGGGCGACATTAAAAGCAGCATTGAACGGCATCTGGCGATCAATGCTTTGATGCTAAAAGGTTTTTCTGGCCTGTTCAATACCACACACCATGTGACACGCCAGGATTTTCATAACTACTTTGTGTCATTGGATTTTGAGCAGACTTACTCAGGTCAGATGGGCGTGGTGTTTATAGAGGAGGTAAGCGCCCAAAACCTGGATCGCCACATTGCAGCCATGCGTCGAGAAGGACTGTCTGACTATCGTGTCAGTTCTGACACATCGCGTGATGTCTATGCACCCATCGTGTACGTTGAACCACAACTACTCAATCATCCCAAAGTGTTGGGCTACGATGTCTATACCAGTCAAACCGAACAATCTGCCATGTCGATCGCCCGCGACAGCGCCAGGGTGACCATGTCATCCAAATTGCTTCCAGCGACAGGTGTTGGACCAAAGCAACCAGATTTTGTTTTTCACTTGCCGGTCTATCGGCAAGGCACGGTACACGATACGCCAGCGCAACGCCGCGAGCAATTTTTGGGCTGGGTGGATGCGCCGTTTCGTATCACCGACTTTATCAAGTCCTGCCTGCCCTACGGAATCGAAGGCACTGATCTGGACATCTATGATGGCAGCACGCCGTCCCAAGCCGGCCTGATGTATCGCTCAGGTGGAACTTCAGGTTTGGACGGTACATCGCAATTCAATCGCGTCTTGCCATTGGAATTTGGCGGACACGCCTGGACTTTGTCATTTCAATCGCGGCCCGGCTATCAGACAGAGGAATTGACACACAAACCCCACCTGGTCGCCGCTGTTGGCTTCTCGCTCAGTCTCGTGCTGTCCTTGTTGACCGCGATCATCAGTTTTGCGGTTCATCATCGTCGCGTGACTGCACGTGAGCAGACAAACACGTTGGAGCAGGGCCTTTTGGATGCACAGATCGCTTTGCTTGAACTGGAGCAGCAAAAACAGGTGCTGGACCTTCACGCCATTGTGACCATCACAGACGGCAATGGCCGCATACTCTACGGTAACAACAATTTCACTGCAATCAGTGGCTACACCTCGGCAGAGTTTCTGGGTAAAACCCACGACCTGGTTCACTCAGGACACCACCCCCAGGGCTTTTTTAAAACAATGTATGGTGTGGTCAATCAAGGTGATCCTTGGCATGGCATGGTGTGCAACCGTGCCAAGAATGGTCGCCTGTTTTACGTCGAAACCACCATACAGGCTGTCAGAGATAACAAGGGTGTGCCAATCAGGTACATCGCTGTTCGCACTGATGTGACCGATCGTCAACGGATGGAAAACCAGTTGCGAGTCAGCAACCAGAACTTTGTGACGCTGATAGACAACCTCAACGACGTGTTGTTTTCGTTCACGCCGGATGGGGTTGTTGACTATGTTTCGCCGCAGTGGACGATATTGCTTGGTCATGATGAACAGGAGATAGTCGGCCAATTGTTTACTCAATTCATACACCCTGAGGATGTTTGCGTTTGCTTGGCTGCCGCACAGCGCATCATTGAAACCGGTACCAGCCAGAATGGTATTGAATACCGTGTACGTCACAAAGACGGCAGTTACAAGTGGTACAGCGCCAACTGCTCGTGCAGCCAGGACCCGTCCACCGGCCTTGTCAAACTGATCGGAATGGCACGTGACGTTCACCAGAGCAAGCTGGACCAACAGGCGCTGCAATCGTCACTGTCGTTGATCAATGCCACGTTCGAAGCCATCAACATCGGCATTTGTGTCACAGATAACGACAGACGCATCACCCGTTACAACCAGCGATTTGCCCAACTTTGGCACATTCCCCCAGAGTCACTTAACACACAACTGTATGAAACATGGCTCAGTTTTGCAGCCACACAAGTCAAGCAATCAGACCAGTTTCTGGCCGATGTGAGTGCTTTTTATGAAAACCCTAAGGCGCATAGCGATAACACTTTTGAACTGACCGACGGTCGGGTATTCAGGCGAATGTCGCATCCCAAAATCGTTGGCGACTCCGTGGTGGGGCGAGTGTGGTCGTTTGAAGATATTACGACGATCAAGCGTGCAGAACAAACCGCACTCGCTGCCAACCGGTCCAAGTCCGAGTTTTTGGCCAACATGAGTCATGAAATTCGTACCCCCATGAACGGTGTGATCGGCATGGTTGATCTGCTCCAGCAAACCAAGCTCGATCACGAACAGAACCGAATGCTTGCCACCATTCACCAGTCCTCACTGGCCCTGCTCCGTATCTTGAACGACATTTTGGACTACTCCAAAATTGAAGCTGGCAAACTGACCGTTGAACATACGGCCACCCCATTGCACGACGTGGCACAAAGTACGGTGCAACTGATGACAGGCAGCGCCAAAGCCAAGTGCATTGATTTGTCGGTATGGGTTGCGCCCGAATTGCCGCAATGGATCATGTCTGACCCCTCACGCTTGCGTCAGGTGTTGATCAATTTGATGAGCAACGCCATCAAGTTCACGCGCAACCGTGCAGACCGCCCTGCACGAGTCGCTTTGCGGGTAGAACCTTGCACACTAGCCGGCAGTCAGCCGGGTGTCCACCTGCGTGTGATCGACAACGGCGAGGGCATGAGCGACGAAGTGGTCCAACGCCTGTTTCAACCCTTTACTCAGGCCGATGCCAGCACATCGCGCAAACATGGCGGCACCGGTCTGGGACTGGCCATCAGCATGGAACTGGCCCTGTTGATGGGTGGCCAGATACGGGTGCAAAGCAAGATGTTTGAAGGCTCAGAATTTACGGTGGAGTTGCCCTTGCAGGAAGCGCCACCGGGCCAACAGCGGGGTGTTGTTCCTGATCGCCAAACGATCCCCAAAAGACTTGCACCCGGCATTGATCAAGCCGCCGCCAAGGGGCAACTGATTTTGCTGGCCGATGACGACGAAACCAACCGCGATGTGATCTCCGCCCAACTGCGCCAGTTGGGCTATGCAGCCGAAGTGGCCGAAGACGGTATCGAAGCGCTGGAAAAATGGCGAACTGGCCGCTTTGCCCTGCTGCTGACCGACTGTCAGATGCCTTTGATGAGCGGCTTTGATCTGACTGCCTTGATTCGTTTTGAAGAAGGATCGGATAGCCACACACCCATCATTGCCGTGAGTGCCAACGCCATGCAGGGTGAGGTCCAGCACTGTATGGACAGCGGCATGGATGACTATTTGAGCAAGCCTTTGCGCATGGATGAACTGGGTTCCATGTTGGCAAAATGGTTGCCGCTTGAGACATCTGTGGAGTCCACAGCAACGGTTTCGAGCACTGTGCCCTTGCCCTTGTCCATTTGGGATGCCAACGCCCTGAAGGAACTGGTGGGCGATGACCCCGACATGTATCAGCGATTGCTCACAAAATTCTTGAAGAACGCCAACGCCCAAGTTACCGTACTCAAAGACGCGGCACAAACGGAAAATCTTCAACGTCTGGCCGAAAAGGCGCACACCCTTAAATTTGCCGCACGCTCGACGGGTGCGTTTGCATTGGGCGAGCTTTGCCAGAGACTTGAAACGGCCGCTATTGCCAAAGACAGCACGGTGTCTTTTGCGCTGACAGCAAACATTACCCAAGCTTTTGACCAAGTACAACAACGGATTGACGCGCACCTGAACACAACAGGGGACGTGCCAGAGTGATACCAGCCACGCTTTCCCATCATTGCCTTGACCGCCGATGCGTATGAAGAAGACCACCAGCGATGCCTGGTTGTCGAGATGGACGACTTTTTGACCAAGCCCATCGCGTTGGATGCCTTGCAATCGGCTTTAAAAAGTGGCTACCGATTGATGCCCTTAGCCTCATGCATCAGGGCCTCGATCTCCCGGATGCCGACCGGCACATCGCGGGTGATCAATTCACAGCCGGTATCGGTCACGATGGCGACATCTTCGATGCGGATACCAATGTTGTGAAAGGCCACAGGCACATCGTCTGCGGCCCGAACATACACCCCAGGCTCGATCGTCAGCGCCATGCCGGGCCGCAAAATGCAAGACGGGCGGTGTTTGACCCTCTGGCCCGTCAGGGCATCCTGGCGCAAACTGAAAATATGTCGCTCTGAAGGCTCAACATACGACCCGCAGTCATGCACGTCCATGCCTATCCAGTGGCTGGTGCGGTGCATGTAAAACCGCGCATAGGCTTTTTTGTCGATCACATCTTCGATGCCGCCCACCGTGTTGGCATCCAAAATGTGCAAGTCCAGCAGGCCCTGCGCCAACACCCTGACCGCCGCATCGTGCAGGTCGTCCAGTCTGGCCCCTGGCCGTGTGCTTGCGATGGCGGCTTGCTGTGCGGCCAATACCAGCGCATACAGGCAACGCTGTGGCCCGCTAAACCGGCCATTGACCGGGTAGGTGCGGGTGATGTCTGAAGCATAGCCGTCCAGCTCACAGGCCGCGTCGATCAGCACCAGTTCACCCGCGTTGACCTGCCTCGCACCGGCACGGTAGTGCAGCACACAGGCGTTGCCCCCCGATGCGACGATCGATCCGTAAGCCTGCGCCTGCGCCCCGTGGTGGCGAAACTCATGCAGCAACTCAGCATCCAGGTGGTATTCATGCAGGTCTTGTCCGGCTTGCAGTTTGCGGGCCGTCAGTCGCATGGCACGGATGTGGCCTGCGGCGCTGATCTGCGCTGCATGGCGCATGATGGACAGCTCGTGGGGGTCCTTGATCAAGCGCATGGCATCCAAAAAGCCGCACAGATCGCCCAAGTGCTGGGGGGGCAATGTGCCTTGGCGCACTTTGGCGCGAAGCTGGCCTAACCAGCCATCCACGCGGGTTTCAAGCCCCTTGTGGGTGGCAAATGGATAGCACACCGTGTCTTTGCCATCCAGCATATCGGGTAGCTTGGCATCCATTTCGCTGGTGGCAAAGGCAGCCTCCACGCCCAACATGGCAGGTGCTGCCGCTGGCCCCAATCTAAAGCCATTCCACACTTCCTGGGCTGCGTCCAAAGGCTGGCAAAACAAGGTGCTGTGACCCTCTCCACCGACCACTAGGCAGGCATCAGGCTCAGAAAACCCGCACAGGTAATAAAAATAGCTGTCGGGGCGGTACAAAAAATCACAGTCGCGGTTGCGCAGTTGTACCGGTGCAGTGGGGATGATGGCGAGAGACCCTGTGCCCATCTGCTTGGCCAGACGGGAACGGCGGCCGGCATAAACAGACGCTGGAACGGATGGATGGGATGGGGTAATCAAGGTCATGGCAAACTGCTGGGGCTGCGGCGATTGAGCGCTGCCAGGCGCTCAGGCGTTCCAACATCGGTCCAGGCACCGGTCCACACTTGGGCCGTGACCTTGCCCTGGGCCATGGCTGCACGCAGCAACGGGGCCAGTCCGGCACAAACACCCTGGGGGTTGCCTTCTGCGATCGGACACCAGGGCGGTCTGAACAGGGCTTTTTTGTACAAACCGATGGTTGAATAGGTGTAGCGGGGGCGGGGGTCAGCGGGCGGCAGATCAAGCGCTTGCGCGACATCACGGGTGTCTGTGGGGCCATCCAGTCCAAAGTCACCCTTGGGGTGGTGAGCGGGGTTGGGCACCAGCCACAGGTGGGCCAGTGGGGTGCCTGCCCTGAAGCACTTTAGCGCATCCTGGCTAAAGAAAAAGTCGGGCGCATACACGTCTGCGGCCAACACCCAAAAGACATCGTCCAGCAGGGGCAGGGCGCGAACAATGCCGCCGGCCGTCTCCAGGGCATATCCAAAATCATGGTACTCATGCGAGTAGCTGATGCTGATGTTGCGATGGCTGATGTAATCAGTATGGGACAGTGCGTCTGCTATCTGTGACCCCAGCCAGGCGGTATTGACCACTGCGCGGGTGATACCGGCCTTGGCCAGCGCCTGAAGATGCCACTGAATCAAGGGCTGTCCACGCACGACCAACAGGGGCTTGGGGCAGGTGTCGGTCAAAGGCCGCATACGAGTACCGCGACCTGCGGCTAGCAGCATGGCAGATGCCCGGGGGGGGCAGGCTGTGCGCGGTGCGGGCGGTGTCAGAGAAGAGAACAGCGGCATGGGCAAAAAGAAACTTATCAATAAGTTATCGACGGTATTGTAGTATCAAAATACAACGGTTAGGCGCATTCATACTGCATAATATGCTATAAATAGAATACTTGATCATGTATAAAATATATTGATCAAAACAAGGGTCATGGCGGCAGGACGGCCACCACCCGGATGCCAAAAATATCGGTGGCCAGGTCGGTGTCGGCGGTCATCTGCGGCGGATCTTGCCAATTCCACCGTGGGGCCGTGGCCCAACTGGCACCCACCAGACGTGCCTTTTTGCAGGATGTGCCCGGTGGGCTGGCCGCGTCCTGACAGGTGCTGGTCCATTGCCACAGGTTGCCTACCATGTCAAACAGGCCATCTTGCGACGGCAAAAATGCCCCCACCGGAGACACCCCTGCAAAGCCATCGTTGCAGGGGTTTGGCGGCCACGGAAAGGCCGCCACGACGGCCCCCGAGATGTCATAAAAATTGCCGATGTCACACAGGTTCTTGTGGGCCGCCAGGGCCTGGCCTGAGTCCAAAAAATAGCCGCTTTTGAAGGCACTGGCCCATTCGGACTGGGTGGGCAAGCGGTAGATGTGGGCGCGGGTTTGATGGTTGAGCCAGTCGATGTAACGAAGGGCATCAGACTGCGAGACATTTTGAACCGGCAAAAAGGCGGCCAAATCACTTTGAATCGCCGGCTGCACCGCAGATGGCACGTTCGATCGGCAAGCCCCGTCGGCAATGCAGGACTGGTATTCACGCACCGTGACCAAGTCCATGCCCATCCACCACCGGCCCTGCGATCTGGGGGTGTGCGATGCTGCGGTCTGCACCATGGCCACCATATCAACGATGGGCGGGCAATGGTCGCAGTCTTTGACCGATAGCTTTTGCGCCTCAGCGCGCAGCGCCCTGCGGGCATTGGCCCGGGCAAAAGCCAGTACGACGGGGTCACGGGCCATCTCTGTAGGGTGGGTGGCAAGGTAATTTTTGAGCGTTTTCAGGTCGGCCCCCACTATCCACGCAGGGGTCACGGGGTTCACGGTGGCCACAGTGTCTATCGGGCGAGGGCTTGTGTCGGCATCGACGCTGACGCTGGTGCCGTCGGTCGGTGACGGACTCAAAATCAAATCAGCCGTGAGAGAGGTGTTTTCCCAGGGTACTTGCTCACCCGCCGACTGTTCCATCACCCCGATGCGAACCCGCTTAAAAAGCGCTTCGATCTTGAGCCCCGGGGTTGCGATGTGCCGCAGCAAATGGTGGGTATAAAGCCCATTGCGACCCGCGCCGTCCGAGGCAACCTTGGTAGGGCTGGTAGAAAAAGCGATCAGCGACCCCGCCGCCGCATCGACAGCCGCCAGACCGCCACTGCCATAGCTGCGGGCAAAAGGGTTGTTGCGGCAGGCATCCAGAATAACAATGTTGAAATGCGGCTTTTTGGCATCAATGCCCTGCATGGCCCAGTCCAGCGACAGGCCTTGGTCTTCAACGTCTTCGGCTCGCTTGATGGCGGCATCGACAGGGATCAAAAAATTCTTGCCGTTGATCTGGATGCCGTGGCCTGCATAAAAAAAGACCGCCACGCTTTTGGCATCGAGTTGTTCGCTATACAAGCGAATGGCATCACGCATCTTGGGTTTGCCAGCGTCCAGCACTTTGAACACCCGAAAGCCTTGCAGGGCCAGGGCGGCCGCCATGTCGGTGGCATCGTTGGCGGGGTTGTCCAGCGGGCCTTTTTTGTATTGGGAATTGCCGATGACCAGCGCCACCCGTTGCAAGGCGGTCTGTTCTAAAGCCGGGGCCGACAGGGCAGGCACGGTTTGAAGGCCAATCCACGCGCAAACCGCCCAGCGCAGCAGAGAAGACCGGCAGATCCGAATGTGATAACAAAAAAGTCCATGAACCAAAGGAATACCTACAAGATACAAAAAATAATTTACGTTATTTTGTGATAAAAAAAGACAACAATGCACGTCAATCGTGCGCTGTAGGCATTGATGAGTATGTGGATTGTGTATAAAATTTATTTTGTTGTACTGAGGGGGCTGGCGGGGCTGGTTTTTTGAACCACGATGCGATAGAAGTGGATGCCCTTGTCGGATTCTGATCGCACATAGCGTTGATCACCAGCCTGCCAGATGCTTAAGGTGGCCCGGGCCGGTGCATCATCCAGTGGAATGGAGCAGGTTTCAAGACCGCGCTCTACGTCAAAACACGCCAGTTTGTTGCCGGACATTCCCACCAGATAACGCCAGTTGCCCAAAAACAGGCACGCCAACGGCTCGGAGCTGCCGTTCTCGCCGGAGGCCCGCTGGCCCACGCCGTGCAGGGTAAAGGTGACTTGTTCACGCACGTTGTGAATGTCTATCAAATGCAGGCGTGATCCATAAAGCCGCAGCTTTTCCCAGCGACGAAACTCAGACACATAGCCGCCCAAAACCCCCATCTGGCCGTCGTCCGAAACGCTCTGGCAGGCGGGGTCTTCTTTTTTCCAGTCCTCAGCGTAGAGCGATGCTGCGCGAACCCAGTCGCCCGCAATAGCAGAGGCCGCAGGTACAGGCAGTGGTGCAGCAGAGGGCGGCGCGGAGACAGACTCAAGCCCCAGGGGGATAGACCGGGCGATGGTAGGAATGGCAACCGTTAGCCCGGACACCTCAGCCGCAGAATCAACGGCCCGCTGCAAGGCATTGACCAGCGCAGCGTCAGAGGTCAGTGCGTCAGACGGCGGAAAACCCTTGGTTCCCATGGGGGACGACGATGCTGGCTTGACCCGCGCATCAAAGTCGATCACCCTGATCTGCACGGCAGATGTCGCCGTAAAAAACAAGCCTAGCGGGTGAGTGATGCCGGCGTTGAAAGACACCCTATACACCCGTTGCACGTCGTATTTGCCGGCTTTTTGGATGAACTCTTCGGCAGTGACCATGTGCGAGGGGTCGGCCAGATCGACCCAACCCGTCCGTAATTTTTTGGCCTTGTCTTCGTCCAGCACGGTGATGCCGGCATCCGTCAAAACGGCCTCCATGCGGGCTAATACAGCACGCTCATATTTTTGGTATTGGGCATCGCTGGCATAAACCGCCACGGCCACCTGGTCAGCGGCCCACGCTGCGGGCAGTCCCCATGCGGTCTGTACAAGGACAAACAAGGGCAAGAAGCGGCGTAAAAACATGATTATTTCTCCCAGTGTTGCGTGATGGCGGCATCGAAACGTTTGACCGCATTGAGCGCCAGAATGTCGGTGGTCATGGCGGCAGAGACGGGGTTCCAGCCGGTGAGACCTTCGTAGCGGTCTTGGATGTTGATCTGACCCGGGCCTGTCAGCGAGCTGGTGATCGTTCCCTCAAACCGCCACAAACGGGCCTGGGTGTCGGGGTCTTGGCGCTGTTGAATCGTACCGGTGGCGGCAAGCGTGAGCTGATGAACGATCGCTGTGGGGGACGTTTGGGCATCAGCGATGGTGACACCTTGCCTGACCAGGTGGTCCTGAATGCCGGCACAGGCCTTGTCCCAAGGTTGGGTTTGACCGCCCAGCGTGATGGCGCAATGTACCGCGACGGTCTGGCCCGCCCAATAGAGCTGCCTGCGTTCTTGCGCAAGCGCAGTGGCACTGCAAGCCGCCGCCACCTGAACAGCGGGCGGAGGCAGGCCGTGGTCGTTCAACCACTGCTTGGCCAAGCAAGGTGTACCAGACTCGCCAAACAATTGCGCCATGCGGTCATTGACCTCAAACGGCAGTGGCAGACCGGGCATGGCAGGGGCGATGCCCAGCAGGGTTTGCAAAGTACTCAGGGCATGGGCGGCCGCCACGCGACGCTGTCCGGTAGCTGTGGCTGCGGTCAGTTGGCTGTTGGCTTGCAAGTGACGCGCCAATTGCAAGGCGTACAGGTCAAAGCGCCGTCTGGCATCCGTCACAGCCAGGCGCAAGGCATCGATCTGCATACGCGCCACGGGGGCTGAAAACGTGGACACCTGGGCGGGGTCGATCAGCGCCAAAAGCTCGGCGGCCACACCCAGGGCGCGTTCTCGCTCAGGAACAGGCATCGCCTCCTGCCCGGCTTGTTTGATCTGGACATCGAAAGTGGCCACCAGCCCTGTGGCCAGCGCTTGGCGCTGGGCACGCAAGGCCTCTGCCGCTGGCACAGAGACACGCAGCCACAACCGGCAGGCCGCAGGGTCCACCCATTGCCCTTGCACCGCGACGGATTGCAATTGGAGATCGGCCACCGAGTCGGTGACAGCCTCGATGCTGGAACGCACAGCGGTTTGGCCGTTTTCGGTCAATTTGCTCTCGGATGTTTTGACGGCGCTGCTGATATGGACACGGATGGACTGTGCCAGCTCGGCGTTGGCGCGGCTGCGAGCCTCGGTCGTGGCGCGGGCCAGGTCACCTCCGGTGATCAGGCTGCTGCCAACACCGTCGTATCTGCCACCACCTGCGCCAGTGTCGTCAGGGGCAGACTGCGTGACCCACGATGGCTGCGGTGTTTGCTGCGCCGCCGTCAGGCCGCAATCCGCAGCGCCAACCCCAACGGACACCATGCCCAGCGACAAAACCCAACACAAGAAAATCTGAAAATTCATGGCCTGTAAGCATTTCACCGTGACTGTCACGGAGCAGGTCTGGCTGAGGATCGGCTGCGAAACTTGGCCAGCAACAGCTCTTCAACCTCGCCCTCAGGCGGGACACCGGCAGACTGCATGACGGTTCGCACGATGCGTTTGTCGGCATCTTGCGCCAAGGTGACCAGGCCGCACAAAAACTTGCCGGTGGGGGTATCGACCACCTCTACTTTGCTCAAGCGACTGCCTGTTAGCGCAGCATCAACCGTTTGCTGAGAGGTGGATTCAAATGAAGTGGACAACTTGGGCGACTGGCCGTTGTCCACCCGAGCGGCGTAGGTTTTGTCCATGCCTTTGATCTGGACGCTGATCTGCTGCGCCAAGGCTAGTCGTGCATGAGCGGCCACTTGCTGGCGGTCCAGGCTGATCGACCCTGACCAAGGGACACAGTCACCGGCAGCCATGCCCAGTTCGGTCGGAGGGTCAAGCACCCAGGCGGGCCAATCGGCTGCGCAGGCGCAGACCGTAAGGAACACACTGATCACAAATAGTCGTTTCATGGGCAACCAATCCAAACAAAAAAGCCCGCCGTTTGAAGGGCAGGCTTAAAGGGGATGCAAAGGGCAAGGGAATTAAAACATTACACCACTACACCATTAAAAACGGAACTTGATCCCCAGATTGACCTGAGACCCGGACTGGCTGTTGCCAGAAATATCGGCATTGGTGGCACCCACTTCGGCAAAAGCCTCAGTGGTTTCGGTCATTGCGTAACCGATACCAGCAAAGGCACCGTATTGCGTATAGGACGCAGGGCCGCCAGACATGGACAAAACGTCACCTTTAAGATACGGAAGGTATGAACCGACTTTGCCAACATTGCCAAAGTAATACTGTGCATTGCCACCAACACCTGTCGTGGTGGTTCCGCTGCTAAAGGATTCGGTCACAAACAAACCCAGTTCCAGTTGGCTGGTAACCAAGTAGCCATAACTGGCAAAGACGTTGCCCATTCCGTCACCGTTGCTGGGCTTGTTGTAATTGCCAAAAAACGAGACCGCGCTTTTCTTTTCTTGGGCCATGGTGGGCAATACACATGCAGCACACAGCAGGCCGGCTAATAACTTGAGTTTCATAAAAATATCCTAATCCAAAAAATAACTATCACAGTTTGATGACAGACCCCAACACGTGGGCATCTGTGGCTGTTTGTAGCACACAAAACCTGAAATGAGCTTGTTCGATAGCGTGTGAATGCGGGCAGTGACCCCATAAAACAACACAGACCCCAAAGCGCCAATGGGGTCGTCCACCTCAAATCGCCACCCAGTCGAATGTCCAGGAGGTTTTTTGCCAGGCGATGCACTCTAGCCGCAGCAAGTGGGCAGATTGCGGAAAGCGCCCAGCCCAAGCCGCCGTCACGGTCAAGGTCAATCGCTGGTGCGAGGGGTGACAGGCCAGGGTCATGTCGCTGTCCTGGGGGTCTTGGCGTGCGTGGCACAAGACCACGGCCAAGCGTAGCGCCAGTAGCACCATCACAAATTCAGCATCGTCAAAGCCACTGTCCAGTTTTTTAAGCTTGCCGTGGTGACCCAGCACCAGCAGCCCCAACTGGTAAAGCTCTGACATGCCAAACCCCGCCATGTCGGCGTTTTCTAGAATGTAAGCGCCGTGCTTGTGGTAGTCGCTGCTTGAGATGGCCATGCCGATCTCATGCAGGCAGGCTGCCCAGTGCAGCTTGCGCTGCAAATCCACACCATGGCCCGATCGAGGCGAAATGATCTGCGATGCCAGACGACCCGCCACCCGACTGACCCGCAGGGCCTGACCGGTATCGACGGCAAACTGGCGTGCCAGCCGATCGACCGACGCATCGCGGGCATCGGTGTCATGGCGGTCGCGCTGCACCATCTCCAACAATACCCCGTGTCGCAAAGCGCCCTGGGCCACATACAGGGTGTCGATGTGCAGCAGCTCCATCAGGCCGCGCAGCACACTGACCCCGCCACCGATCACGGCACGGCGCTCATCTTTCAGCCCCTCCAACTGCACTTGACTAACGTGGCCTGCACGCAGAAAACACTTGACCAACCAGTTCAAACCCTCTCGGCTGACCTGCCCTTTGGGCCAGCCGGCCTGCGCCAAAATGTCAGCCACCGCCCCTACCGTGCCCGAGGCCCCATAGGCGGCATCCCATTGGTGGCGCGGATAGTGATGGAGGGCCTCATCCAGCACCGCCTGGGCCGCGATCTCGGCACGGTACATGGCGGCCTCTGAAAAATCCCCTTTCAAAAAATACTTCATCGACCACGCCACACTGCCCACCCGGTAGGACGCAGCGTGCAAGGTTTGTGCGCCGCTGCCCAAGATCAGCTCGGTTGAACGTCCACCAATGTCGATCACCAGCCGGCGCTCCTGGCTGTAGGGCAGCAAGTGCGTGACACCCTGGTAGATCAAACGCGCCTCTTCGATGCCTGCGATGACCTCGATCGGAAACCCCAAAATTTGTCGGCCACGACGCAAAAACTCGTCCCGGTTGCGGGCCTCGCGCAGGGTTTGGGTGGCCACGGCGCTGACCTGACAGGCCTCAAAGCCGGCCAATCGCTCGGCAAACCGTGCCAGACAGTCCCAGCCACGCGTCATGGCCTCCAGGCTTAAGTGGCGGTCTTCGTCAAAGCCATTGCCCAGACGAACCGTCTCTTTCAGATAATCGACGCGTTGCATCTGACCGTGGTCATAGCGCCCAATTTCAAGCCTGAAGCTGTTTGACCCCAAATCGACTGCTGCCAAAAAAGTGTTTTGATTCATCATGGCAGTTTACCGGTGGTATGTGACAAAAAAATGTCAGACGGGTGTCAGTCTTGGCCTGTGGCTTGCTTTGACCAAGGAGCAATCGTCAGCGATTCACGTGTGCGATTCAACGTGATGTGGTTCAACAAAAAAATCCCCCCTAACCCCCCTTTGTTAAAGGGGGGGATAAGAACGATGCGCTCACGCAGGAAAAGCGGTGCATTTGTTCCCCCTTTGTGAATGGGGGGATAAGAACGATGAGCTCACGCAGGAAAAGCGGTGCATTTGTTCCCCCCTTTGTTAAAGGGGGGTTAGGGGGGATTTGGATATCGAAAGCCAAAGCAAAGCCATATCACTTTAATCGAACCTGCTATACACAACAAATTAAATACACTCAATTTATAACAAAATATGCGCCAATGCACGTGTTGCTTGCATAGTCTGCTATTGTTTTTAACTTTATTGAGTATTAAACTTATTATACACATTATTTTGTCACCATGCTTAAATTAACTTGCTGCAACGACATTCGCCAGTTTGCCTCACCGGCCCGGGCCCAGTTGCTGCGATCGATCACCCGTGGCATTGAGCGCGAATGTCTGCGGGTGACCCCCCAAGGGCGGCTTGCCACGACACCGCATCCCCGTGCGCTGGGTTCCAAACTAACGCACCCTTACATCACCACCGACTACGCCGAGGCCCTGCTTGAGTTCATCACCCCCGCATCGCCCGACTGGGCGTGGCCGCTGGCGTTTTTGATGGACGTGCATCGCTTTTGCGCACAAAAACTGGACGACGAGTTGTTATGGGCTGGCTCCATGCCCTGCACCCTGGGTGCGGGCCATGACATCGCCATCGCCGATTACGGATCGTCCAACCAGGCAAGGTTTAAGGGTGTGTACCGCGAAGGCCTGGGTCTGCGCTATGGTCGCCCCATGCAAACCATTGCCGGCGCGCATTACAACTGGTCCTTGCCTGACCTGTTTTGGCAGGAGTGGCATACCTGCTGCCAGTGTTCTGGCCCACTGCAAGACTTTATCAATACACATTACTTTGGTCTGATCCGCAATTTTTTGCGATTGGGCTGGATCATCCCGTACCTGTTTGGGGCATCGCCTGCGCTGTGTCGGTCGTTTTTGCAGGGCCGTTCGTCAGACCTGGCCGTGCTCACGCCTGACACCTTGTACGGCCCCTATGCCACCAGTTTGCGCATGAGCGATCTGGGCTACAAAAACCACGCACAGGCCAGTCTGGGCATCAGCTTTAACTCCTTGACTGAATACACACGGGGCCTAGAGACCGCTATCCGAACCCCTGACCCGTATTACGCTGAACTGGGTGTATGTGCCGACGGCCACTGGCGGCAGTTGAACGACTGCCTGTTGCAAACTGAAAGCGAATACTATGCCGCCATGCGCCCCAAGCGCATCAGCCCGCACGGTGAACGGCCAGCCAAAGCGCTGCACCGCTTCGGTGTGCAGTATGTGGAGATGCGGCTGTTTGACCTGAATCCATTCATCGACATCGGCATCAGCCAAGCGCAGTGCTTGTTTGCCGACGTGCTGCTGCTAACGTGTTTATTGCAGGACAGCCCGCCCATCACCAGCCGCGAACAAAGCGAAAACGACGAAAACAAACGCCGTGTGGTCACCAGGGGCCGCCAGCCGGGTCTGCATTTGTTGCTCTGCAACCGTGAGCGTCCACTGCAAACCCTGGCACACGAACTGTTTGACGACATGGCCCCGGTGGCTGCCATGCTGGACATGGCCTATGGAGGGACGAACCACGCTGCCACCCTGCAAGGACTGCGCTCGCAGATCGACCACCCCGATACCACCTTGTCCGCCCAAGTGTTGGATGCCGTCTGTAGCCAAGGAGGGTTTTTTAAGTTTGCGTTTGGCATGAGCAAAACCCACACCCAAAGCCTAAAGGCTACCCAGCCAGATGCCCACACGCAGTCCAAACTGCAAGACAGCGTCCAGGCCTCATGGCGAGCACAGCAAACGCTGGATGCCACGCCACAGGGCAGTTTTGCAGAATTTGTGGCTGAGTACTATGCCTGACCTCGGCGCATCAGTTCATTGGGCCGGAGCGCTGGCTTTGGCGCTTTGAACCAGCGCCGTCACGCGTTTCAGCCACTCGGCGTTGGTGGTGATGTAGCGGGCCTCGCGGTACGGGTAGTCCGGCGGTGCACGCATATCGCGCTCTGGCATTTCCCAGATCAATAACTTAGGCGGAGACTGTTGAAAAGCATCGTCGCGCAAATAAGACTCCATGCCCACCCAAGACCCCTGGTTGGCACCGACACCCAGACTGAAAACGTCTTTTTGCAAGCAAAATCGCAGAGCATCTGCAAACCCTGTCCAGTCCATCGAGTAACTGCTGCCCACCAAAGAGATGGCGGCAAAGGGGTGTTTGCCGAGCAGATCACCGCCGGGGTCAGCAGTATTGGCATCGTCCCTGATGATCTCAACCGGATAAAACCGCTCAAAAGCATAATTTTTTGCCTTGGTGTCCGGGGGGAGAACCTGCAAGATGTCACGGTTTTTGGTCACTTTCTTGACCTTGCTCACCGTCCGCTTGTAGGCCTGGGTAGGTATCTGAGCCAGCACGAAACGGGTCACAGAGTTTGCGGTGGTTTGTTCTGCAATGCTCTGCGCTGCCAGCATAGCCCCAGTGTTGGACCAATGGGTATCCATTTTAAAAAACAAAGGGGTAGCGCTGTTGCGCAGAGGGTTTGTCAAAAAGGCCGAATTCAAATCAAACACCACAACCCCACAGGAGGTCAGCTCTGATGTCATGCGTTCGTAATTGCCCATCATAAAGTCGTTGATCTTGAGATCAGCAGGCAGATACTCGGCATAAATGCGCATCTTGATGGGCACCATGGCGACACCAAGGGTGATGCCTTTTTTGGCAAGGACGCGATTAAATTGACAAATCAAATCAATCGAGGCCGTGGTGGCAGGGACATCCTTGGCTGTCGTCAGTTCGTACTGGTAGAACAACCATTCTTGTTTGCCCACAATGCCAACATAGGGCTGGTTAACCTCGGCCGACTGGACTGTCCCGATGCACAGCGACGCAAAAGCAAGCACCCCATACGCCATCCGTTTTGATGGCACAGAGGTCACTTTCATTGAACCCTGTCCGTCATGATTATTTGAGCAAGGCGGAAACCCGTGAAAACCATTCCTGATTGTCTATGATATAGCGGGTATCACGAAACTTGTAACTGGGAGGGGAACGCAGTTCGCGCTCAGGGATTTCCCAGATAATCAATTTTGGGGGATGGGTTTTGAAAGCATCATCACTTAAGTAAGCCTCCATACCTACCCACGGGCCTTGATCAACCGGGATAGAAATATCCAGCACATTGCGTTGAAGGGTATAGCGCAAAGCATCAGGATACCCCGTATTCTTGTTGCTGTAACTGCTGCCAATCACGGTAATTTGGGTGTTATTGACATCATCTGTCAAGCCGACTTTAGATTCAGAGACACGGTCAACTTTGAATTGCAAAACGGTCTCAGGCGGATAAACGGGTGAACCCTGCGGCAGCAGTTTGACCAGATCACGGGTGCGCACGGCTTTTTTGGCAGAGTTCCAAGTCAGCGTGTACTTCTCGGGAGGGGTGGCCGCGAGGGCCGTTTTTAAGGCAGGGGTTTTTTCAATCTCAGCCTTGATAGTCTCGGCGGCCAAAAAAGAACCGGTATGGGACCAATGGGTGTCCAGACGCAAAAACAAAGGCGTGTCGCTGGTGCGATGCGGGCTGGCCAAAAAAGGCTGTTTCAGATCAACGACGCGGACACCAGCCGCTTGCAGTGAAGTGACAGCGCTGGCGTATTTGCCCGTGGTGTAAGTGTCGAGCGTGTGGGTATCGGGTAATTGTTCTGAATGGATGGTGATCTTGGAAGGCACAATGACCAAAGCCAAGGCAATCCCTTTTTGTTCAAAGGCCTTGTTGATTTTAGAAAAGGACTGGATGCTGGCCTGCGTGTCTGAGGCATCATCGGGAGTTGCAAACTCATAGCGTGTAAATAACCAGTCATTTTTGCCTACCAACGCAGACGATGTCGTGGTTTGGGCCATACTGGCCATGCTGCAAAATGCCAAGCTGGCCGCCAAGGCCGATGGAAGAATGGATCGAATCAATTGGGTATTCATGGTAATCAAATCACAATCAGATTAAAATAGTTAATAAAAAATCTGCAAACGGTTTACTTGCCAGTATAGCGTTCAACTTTGTTTTGCATCACCGCTATTTTGACATTGCCCTTTTTACCTGGCAATATAAAAATACTATAGGCACCCCCTTGGGTCATAGCCACCTCAGCTTGACCCAGGACATGGGCATCACCCTTGGACTGTATCTGTAACTGCGTGGTGATGGGGTTGACGGCCAGATAGGCAGAGGTGCCATAGGTGAGGTGGTCAAACACTTTGGTTTTTCCATCGGCAGTCAGCACGTCCAGGTTTTTTTGCTGCGATGCCAGTTGATAAACACCGATCATGGCTTTAAGCTTGTTGGTTCCAGTTTTGTCGGTCAGGACAAAAGGTGGTGTACCGCCACGGGCAGCGACAAAAACAACCGTCATGGCACGCCCCTGCACCACGTCCAGTGTGATGGTATTCCATGGCGTATCTGCACCGGGAGCCTGTAGGGCCAATTGGTGCATGCCAGCACTGAGCACCAGGTAATCAGTGACCTGATGGGCCGCCACGGCGTGTACTCTTGTTTTTCCATCGACGACCAATTGCATCGGCCCGAGGTCGGCCACTTGTAAAACCCGCACATAGGCTGAATCGACGGGAGGCTCGGGGTCATACAAACCCGTCGATGTTTGCGCCACGGCGGCAGGCATGGCCGCCAAAATCCAACTGTAGGCCAGAGTTAAAAATACCCAAACTGTCCATTGACGATGCTGCATGGTGGTTCCTTTGAGAAATGATGGCGTTACCAAGAATAAGGGCGCGCATTGTCGCGAATGATCCAAATGCGACGATTATCGGGTGGGCACCCAGGTGGCATGGTCGAAATCCATGCGCCAGTGGTACGTGCCTGGAGGCAGCCCTGCTAGGGATACTGCGACGCGCCAGGGGTCTAGCACTGTGATGGCGGTCAGCGGATGGGCGTGGCCGTCTGCTTGCAAGCGCAGCCGGTCATGGGCTACCGGCAGATCAACCACGGCGGAGGCATCGCCCAGCGGCCTGTCACCGGTCACGGTCACCTGTAGTCTGGGAACACCCGTGCTGACATCCATAGCCACAGTGACCCGTGAACGCTCGCGCCACCAACGGGCTACTTGGCTGTTGAGGGCATGCCAGTGGTTGCCAGACTGTTGCACGATGCGTTCAAACAAGGGCTGCAATTGGTCTGGGACCAAAATGCTTTGGTTGGGAAAACGAACGATGGACAGCCCCCCCGTGGCCAGTGAGACATCGAGTTGGGCCAAAAACAGCTTCAGTCCGTCACTTGCTTCGCCTTCATTGATCAAGTCTTCGGGGTCGCCCAGTGTTCTGGGCAGCAATACCGATGCCGGTGCGGCGGTGATGGACGCATCGGATGCGCTGGCGGACAACACCGGAATGCAAGCATCGGTGGCATCGCTCAGCGCCAGATAGTGATCCAGCCCCATTTGCTCAATCAAGCTGATGGTGGTGCTGTCCATGGAATAAAAAGGCGCGGCAAAGCCAGCATCGGCCCGCACCCTTAGGCTGGACTGGCTCATCTGCATCTGCATCGTCGCCAGACGCTTAGCCTGCACGTCTTTGGGTTGCCCCATGAATTTATCAACATGATCGGCCATAAAGGCCATTTGGTGTCCTTTGGATTGCAATTTTTGCAGGGCATTGATCGATTTGGGCAAGTGAGCCGTCACCAGGTAATAGGTGGCGCGGCTGCCTGACTTTTCTATCCATTCGGCAAATTTGATATCGGCATCATCCACCACCTCGGGCGCATCAACGACGATGGACAGCGCCCCCGTAAAAGGCCAGGGCCAGGTGGCCAGATGGGCAGACGGCTGCCGCAGCAGCCATAGCAGGGCATGGTGGGCAATGGCATCGGTGGACTTGGTATCAGCCGACATCGTCAGGCGCTCAGGGTAGCCCAGCACCACAGTGCGCGATAAAAGGCCAGATTTTTGCAGCCGCTCGCCAAAGACGATCAGGCCCGTGGATCGATCAGGCGGAACGTGGCGCGACCAGTCCATGATGTCTGCCGCAGTTTGTTGGCCCAAGAGACGCAGGGGGTAGATGCCATTGACCCGCTCTGTCCATACCCGCTGACCCGCAGGCAGGCTGTAGGTGATGGGGGTGTCACCATGCGTCATCATGTAGTTCACGTCTTCCTCAGCGACGGTATCGCCTGACACCACCACATCCAGCACCTCGTTCATAAACGCAAAACCTGTCCAGGCCCCTTGGTCGTCGCGCACACCGGTCAGCCAACTGGCCAACACCCCGCCCCCTAGCTGCCTGAACTTGGCGATGGCTTGTTTTTCGCGGTCCGTCAAAGCCACCAGGGACGGCAGCACCAAAACCCCGGGCGTGCGAGTTTCAAGCGTCTCGACACTCGACACGGTTTTGAATGGGATGTGGTACTTGCGCAAAAAGGTTTCCCACACGCGAACCTGGGTTTTAAAGTCGATGCCGCTGCCCTTGACGTGCGCTTGGGTGGTGGGGGACGCGTACAGCCAGACGGTGTTGTCTGGGGCCACGATGGCCTGCCCCACGCCCGCCTGTGGCAAGTTGAGATCGGCAACTTGAGCCGGTGGACCGCCTGGGGCAGACTTAAAAAACCCTTGGGGAACCAAGAGATGGGCGTACTCAGACGGTGCGCTGGCCGCCGAAGACGCCGGTACAGCCGCATCGGGCGATACCTGAAAACCTGTGGCACAGGCCTGTAGGGCAAGCACCACAAACACCGACAGGATAAAAACAAAATTCATGAATGATCAAGCAATTGTCAATAAATTAACTACGTTACAATTATGGCAGAACTAACGATAACGCTCGTCTTTATTGCATTGGCTGCTATCATTTGTTATAATATTGAGTATTTAATTTTTTATGGATGGCCTGACAATATGGGCTTTACGGGTGGGAACACACCCATGCTGGCAGTACGTAGAACTGTACCGAATTGTGCCGAACTGTGCCGAACTGTACCCCAGGCACAAACCAAGGGGGCAGGGCGGCAAGGGGTGAATCTACGGATGGGAACGCACCGACAACCATCGGGTCAGCGCCGATATTAAAGCATCAAGCATGACCGGCTTGGTCAGAAAGTCGTTCATGCCTACCTTCAGACAACGCTGGCGATCTTCTGGATACGCATCGCCGGTTAGGGCAATGATCGGTAAATGTGACTGTTGATGTTTGAGTTCCCATTGGCGCATCCGTTCGGTGGCTGTATAGCCGTCCATGACCGGCATGTTCAGGTCCATCAGGATCAGGTCAGGCCTTTCTCCCTGTGCAATAACGTCCAGCGCCTGTTGGCCATTCTGGGCCACCGACAACGCCAGCCCCAGTCGGGTCAGCAACGAGCCAATGACCTTGCGATTGACATCGTTATCTTCGACCACCAGCACCCGTCCGCTTAACCGGTCTTTAACACCACACAAAAAACAACTATACAAATCAACGACTTATCGTGTACTGGTATTTTGACCGACAGATTTGCTCGTTATGGCATGTCAAACAATCAATTTTTTGACGCTACCAGGCACGGGATTGAG
>CAIJOK010000031.1 GCA_903822205.1 uncultured beta proteobacterium
ACCAAAAAATTGTTCAAGATGTCACTTTCAAAGTATCGTAAGCTGTTGATTTTTATAGCAAAACACGAATAGTTGAATTTGATCTCACAATTTTAGGTCTATGATAAAGAACTTGTATGGTCTAACTTACACTGTGAAAGTTTTTGGGTGTGATCGCATTGCTTATGGCGATAAGATTCCAGCCACTGTTCAAAGCGTGTGGCTTGCCCGCCATAAATTCACTACCGCCCAGTGGCGTAGTGTCTGGCAGTATCAGATTAAAGACTTGTGCCACATTCACCCAAAAGCCCTCACCGGCACTAATTTCGCTCAATATGCCATAGCCTTTGCTGGTGGCGTAGTTTTGCAGTTCTTGCGTTGTCATGGACGGTGTGAAAAACTTCCAACTAGATGTAGTGGTATCCCATTTCCATACCGTGGTGACTTTGGTTTTATCACCCAATAATGTTGCCACGGACAGTGATTGGTTCCAGCCATTACCCAATAGATTCCAGCCGATTGGCAAGGTAAGCGTATGAATTATGGCGGCCTGTGTGGTGGTGGTCGTTGTGGTAACTGTGGTGATAGTGGTTGTCGTCACCAAAGGATCAAAAGACTGACCGGCCCGAACGAGGCGAGCCTGATTGGCCGAATAACTGCTCTTTGAGCTCTGTACCGTACCGCCTAGGGGGTCAAAACCATCCTCTTGCAGGACTTTGTGCAGCATCTGGGTGACCTGCACTTTTGGCTGAGATTTGCCAGTGACCATAAACGGCATTGAAAGGCCAACAACCGATGATCAGGTGTGTGCCTTGGTTTTTTTGAGTTCCGCAACGATTCTGGCGTGTGAAGCATCAAACGTGAACTTGCCACTGGTGTGAACATGATGAACCAAGGCATCCATGGTTCCATTTTGCGGGCGCAACGACACCACTCTGGCCTTGTTGTGGTCAGTTGGTGCAGCAATATCTGCCGTTTGAGTCAGACAAACTTGAGGGTTCATGATTATCTTTGTAGGCTAAATTTTTGAAGCGAGACAAACGCCACAGACTGTGGCAGGCGGGGGGCGCATAGTACCCACAAACCCTGCGAATGCAAAATTAAATCGAGCCTCGTAGCCCGTGTAAAGCAAAGCGGAATACGGGAATGACCACCCCCTCCGCAAGCGCTCTGGCGACAGTGCCGAAAGGTCGTCAATGCGGATGCCCATCAACCACAGGCGGCACGGCGCAACGCCTGCATGATCGACCGGTAGCCGCCATCGGTATCCGGCGCACCAAACACCGCACTGCCCACCACGCAAGTGTCGGCTCCGGCGCTGACGATGCTGGCGATGTTGTCGGTTTTGACACCGCCATCCACCTCCAGCCAGATCGGCTGACCGCCACGGCGGGTGTGCTCTTCAATGCGCTGACGAACGGTGCGCAGCTTGGCCAGAGTGCTGCCAATAAACGTCTGCCCGCCAAATCCCGGGTTCACGCTCATCAGCACCACCATGTCAAGCATATCCATGACGTGATCCAGCCAATCCACAGGACTGGCGGGGTTCAGCACCAGTCCGGCCTGGCAGCCGTGTTCACGGATCAGCGACAAACTGCGGTGAACATGGTGCGAGGCCTCGGGGTGAAAGCTGATCAGGTTGGCACCAGCCTTTGCAAACAGCGGGATCAGCGTATCAACCGGCTGGGCCATCAAGTGAACGTCGATGGGGATGCTGACGTGCGGGCGAATGGCGGCGCACACCAGCGGGCCGATGGTCAGATTAGGCACGTAGTGGTTGTCCATCACATCAAAATGCACCAGGTCAGCACCGGCGGTTTGAATGGCACAGACTTCTTGGCCCAGACGGGCAAAGTCAGCCGACAGAATGGACGGGGCAAGTCGTAAGGCGGGCAATGTGGGCAATGTGGGCAATGTGGGCAATGTGGGCAATGTGGGCAATGTGGGCAATGTGGGCAATGTGGGCAATGTGGGCAATGTGGGCAATG
>CAIJOK010000032.1 GCA_903822205.1 uncultured beta proteobacterium
CGTGAACAAATCCGCTACCTGCACTATAGCCTAAGAACCGAAGAGGCTTACGTCTATTGGGTCAAAAACTTCATCCGGTTTCACGGCCTTCAGCATCCTCGCAACATGGGACAAGCCGAGATTGAAGCGTTTTTGTCTTATCTGACCACACAGCGCAAGGTGTCCGTTTTGACCCACCGGCATGCTTTGAGTGCCTTGATGCGTGATTGGCTGGACAGCCAAAACGCCTTCCCCATCGGTGCAGCGAGCTGTTGGGACAAAACAAGTTGCGTTACCATGCGGGCCTAAGATGGTGCTTGGTCATTGGATGATCCATGCGCTACGCTGGGCTGATGTCGGTCTTGGCCTGTGCCTTATTGCCCACTTGGCCAAACAGTACGTTTGACTGGCAAAGTACATCGGACACCGGGCGCAGCCCCCTGACTCTTCGACATTGCATTTTTGCCCTGGCCTTATTTTTCGCCATTTGATGTCCTTGACCTTTTCTCAAAAAAGAGCTTTTGTTGGGCTGCTGCTTGTGGGCACGGCTGACGTTGGGTGGCTATTGGCCCATAGGGACGCATCGTGAAGCAGCTTGTTCTGGACATGGGTTTGAGTGATGGCCCCAGCCTGCAAAACTATTGCCCAGGCCCAAACGCCCAAGCGGTGGCTCATTTGCAGCACTGGCTGGCATCACGACAGCCTGGCACAGCAAACGCAATACAAATGGACGCAGCGCCCCAGTCACCCCCATGCCTTCCATTACGCCTTCCGTCGCGACTACCCCCTGTGCCGACCTACCTGTGGGGCGATACCGGCATGGGCAAGACCCATTTGCTGCGTGCCCTTCAGATCAGTCTGCATACCGACGGTGCTGCCACTGGCTGGCTGGATGCCCAGGCGCAACCAGCAGATGAGTTTCAAGAACACTGGGCCGCCGTGCTGATGGACGATGTCCATGCCTTGGACGCTGCACAGCAACACGTGGCATTTCAGTGGTTGATCCATGCTCAAACGCACGGTATTCCTGTGGTGGCCGCCGGTGCCCTGCCGCCGGCTGACCTGCCATTGCGCGACGACCTGCGATCACGTCTGGGGTGGGGTGATGTGTTTGGCCTACAGCCCCTGGACGATTCCCAAAGGCGCACGGTACTCAGTCAGGCCGCACACGTGCGCGGTGTTCACCTGAGCGCTGAGGTGCTTGACTTTATGCTCAGCCGCTTTAGCCGCGACATGGGCAATCTGATGGCATTGCTGGACCGCATGGATGGCTACGCCCTGCAAACCCACCGCACGGTCACCATCGCCCTGATCAAATCCATGTTGGATGAACCTGAACCTGAACCTGTTTTGATGCATGAAACTTACTTTGTTTGACCTGGATCACACCCTGCTCCCCCTCGACTCTGACCATGCATGGGGGGTATTTACCACTGCCATGGGCTGGAACGATGCCCACTGGTTTAACCAGCGCAACCGAGCGTATTACGCTCACTACCGTGCCGGCACACTCGATATTCATGATTACGTTCGTTTTGCCACTGATGCCATTCGCCGACAGGGCGCAGAGCTGTCGCTGGCCGCGCACAAGCGTTTTATGGCCGAGGTGATCCATCCCGCTATCCTGCCGCAAGCGATTGATCTGGTGCAGCAGCATCGGCAGGCCGGCGACCATGTGCTGATCGTCACGGCCACCAATGAATTTATCACCCGCCCCATTGCAGCGGCGTTGGGTGTGACCGGTGCAGACCTGATCGCCGTCAACCTTGAACGCTGCCCGATCAGTGGCTGGTTGACTGGTGAAATCGCCGGCACACCGTCTTTTAGGGCGGGCAAAGTGGCACGGGTACAAGACTGGCTGGCCGCGCATCAATTAAGCTGGGACAATGTACAAACCACTTTTTATAGCGACTCGATCAACGACCTGCCGCTGCTTGAGCGCGTCACCCACCCCGTCGCCACCAACCCCGATGCCGTGCTGCGCCCCCTGGCCCTTGAGCGTGGTTGGCGCATCCTTGACCTGTTTGACACGCAACCGACACATTGATGTAGCAACGCAATGATGCCATGATGCACGTACCCTTATCCCCATGATCAAAAAATTCATCAAAAGTCTCTTTGGCAGGGCCTCTTCTGCGGCCAAAAATCCACTGGGCAAACGCCTGGAAATCGGGCCTGATCGGCATGGCATCGACGCATCCAAAGTGGATGATCAGGCCAAAGACGTGGTGCTGACCCTTAAAAAAGCCGGCTTTGAGGCCTACATTGTGGGCGGTGCCGTACGCGACATGATGCTGGGGCTGTCGCCCAAAGACTTTGACGTAGCCACCAACGCCACGCCTGAGCAGGTGCGGGGCTTGTTCAGGCGCGCCTTCATCATCGGCAGGCGATTTCGCATTGTGCATGTGGTCTTTGGACGGGGGCGCGACCATGAGGTGATCGAGGTGTCCACCTTTAGAGCCTATCTGGACCATGCTGCGGCCGAACAGGTGGCCGGCAACGAAAAAACCAGCCGCAGTGACTTAGCAGGTGTCAAGCACGCCGTCGATTCAACCGGCAGGGTGCTGCGCGACAACGTCTGGGGCACCCAAGAGGAAGATGCCGTGCGGCGGGACTTCACCATCAATGCGATGTACTACGACCCCGACCAGCAGATCGTGGTGGACTACCACGGCGGCCACAAAGACACCCAAAACCGTGTGATCCGCATGATCGGTGATGCCGCCACGCGCTACCGAGAAGACCCCGTTCGCATCATCCGGGCTGTGCGCTTTGCGGCCAAACTGCACACGCTGGGGTTCAAACTTGACCCCAAGACCATGGCCCCGTTGATCAAAAGCCTGCCTTTGCTCACTGACGTTCCACCCAGCCGTATGTTGGACGAGGTTCTCAAACTGCTGCAAACCGGTCACGCTTTGGCATCCATCGACAAACTGGTCGAACTTGGCTTGTCGCAGGGGTTTTACCCCCTGATGGATGTGGTTGTCGAACGTTCGGTTCAACCCTTTGTACGCGCAGCACTGCAAGACACCGACCGCAGGGTGAGCGAGGGTAAAACCGTTGCCCCCAGCTTTTTGCTGGCCTGTGTGTTGTGGTCAGACGTGCGCGATGGCTTTGACCGGCGCATTCAAGCGCAGCAGCATGCCCATCCGGCGCTGATGGATGCGATCGACGAAGTATTTGATGCCCGCATCGGGGACATGTCAGGCCGTGGCAAGCTGTCAACGGACATGCGCGACATCTGGATGATGCAGCCGCGCTTTGAAAAACGCGTGGGCATTGCGCCATTTGGCCTGGTTGATCAACCCCGATTCAGGGCGGCATTTGACTTTATGCGGCTGCGTGCTGAAAACGGCGAGCTGGACCTGGTGTTGTCAGACTGGTGGCAGGACTTTAGCCAAGCCGACGACAGCCTGCGCCGCGACATGGTCGATGAGGTACGGCTGGAGCACCAAAGGCAGCAACGCGCCAAATCTGCCCGCACGCCCCATGTTTCCCGTGCTCGCCAACCTGCGTCCACAGACCCCGCTGTGCCTGAGGCCACGGTACCCAACGCCGCCCCATCCGGTGATCGATTTCCTGACGCGCAAACCGACACCCAAGAGGATGCCCCCAAAAAACGCCGCCGTCGTCGCAATGCCAAGCGACCAGACACAGGTTCTTCGGTGCAAGATGCCTAGATGATGCATGGACAGGGGGTGACCTGCGGCATCGTAACATAAAAAATAACATACATAATCCATAGCGTCAATTATGTTGTAACGCCCGTCTATCAAGCATACAACGCTATAGATTTATGAATTATCAGGTAGATAATTTATTGTGAATTATTCAACCGTGCTGAACGATGGCTGGAGGCCAGAGGTCACGGCCTACATTGCGCTGGGAGCCAATCTGGGAGACGCGCAGGCCGCCGTGCGCGGGGCTGTCCGCAGCATTGCGGCACTGCCACATACCCGCACACTGGCGTGCTCTGGCCTGTACCAGACGGCTGCGCTGGGCGCAGAGGGGGCAGAAGGAACCGTGGCTGACAGCCCAGATTTTGTCAATGCCGTCATGGCCGTTGTCACCCGACTGGATGCGCATGATCTGCTCAGCCACTTGCAGCGTCTGGAGAACCAAGCCGGTCGCACACGGCCCTACCCCAATGCCCCCAGGCGGCTTGACCTGGACCTGTTGCTGTATGGCCGTGTCACCCTTTGCACCCCCACCTTGCAGATACCCCACCCACGAATGAATGAGCGCGCTTTTGTTTTGGTGCCGCTAGCAGAGATCGCGCCAGATCAGGTCCGCACTGCTGCGCTGCGTGCGGTGTCTGCGCAGCGCATTCACAGACTGGACGGGGTGTAAGAGTTACGAGGGGCGAGGGGAGGGCGCTGTTCACCGAATCACATTCACATCCTGGCCCAGCATGACACGGGTGACCAGGGTGATACCCGACGGGGTGACATGAAACCGCTTGCGGTCAGCGGCAATGTCCAGGCCAATTTCGGTGCCTTCCGGGATCACGCAGTTTTTATCGATGATGCATTTCTTGAGGGTGCAACTGCGACCGATCTGAACATTGGGCAACACGATCGAGTCTTCTATCAGCGAATAACTGTGCATGTGGACACCCGAAAAAAGCATGGTACGCCGCAGGATGGAACCACTGACGATGCAGCCACCCGAGACCATGGAGTCGATCGCAGAGCCTCTGCGGGCTTCATCGTCAAAGACAAATTTGGCCGGCGGGTCTTGGGGCTGCCACGTCCAGATGGGCCAGTTATGGTCGTACAAATTGAGCTGTGGTGTCACTTGAACCAGATCCATGTTGGCGGCCCAGTAAGCATCAAGGGTTCCAACATCACGCCAATAAGCGGGTTTACCGGGGTCGCCTACGCAACTGTCGGCAAAGTTTTGGGCATAAGTGCGGTAGCGTTTGACGCAATGCGGGATCACGTCCTTGCCAAAGTCATGGCTTGATTTGGGGTCATCGGCATCACGTTGCAGTTGTTCAAACAAAAAACGGGCGTTGAACACATAAATGCCCATGCTGGCCAAAGCAACCTCGGTGTTGCCGGGCATGTGCTGCGGACGGGCAGGTTTTTCGTCAAATTCCATGATGCGGTTGTCTTCGTCAACCGACATCACGCCAAACTCATGGGCGATCTGAATGGGAACCTCGATACAGGCCACTGTGACATCGGCTTTGTGCTCTGCATGTGCGGCCAAGATGCGGCCATAGTCCATTCGGTAAATGTGGTCGCCCGAAAGCACCAGGACGTATTCGGGGCTGGCATGACGAACCTCGCGCAAATTTTGAAAGACCGCGTCAGCCGTACCGATGTACCACTGAGACTCATCCACTTGCTGCTGGGCGGGCATGATTTCAATGAATTCGCCCAGTCTGCCGTCCAAAAAGCTCCAGCCCAACTGGAGATGGCGGATCAGGCTCTGGGACTTGTACTGGGTGGCCACGCCTACGCGACGAACGCCTGAGTTCACACAATTGGACAAGGTGAAGTCAATGATGCGAAATTTGCCGCCAAAGGGTACGGCGGGTTTGGAACGCCAGTCGGTCAGTTCTCGCAATCTGCTGCCCCTGCCGCCCGCAAGCACCATGGCAAAGGTATTGCGCGTTAACTGACTGACAAAACGTGGCTCATGTCCGGTTTTGCGATCTGTATCAGGGATCATTATGTTTCCTATTATGAGTGAAATAAGTGGTGGGGCATGCGCGACCCGTGGCTTCAAGGCACGGGCCAAAGTTGCTATCGCGATATGTCCACCCTGTGGGACTGATTATCGAACGAGGTTCAACAAAATCTGACAAAAACATCATGTGATAAACCGCAGCAAAACAGTCACCACGCGATCCAGCGTCAGCGGCTTAACCATGTACGCATTCATTCCGGTCCGTAGGCAGCGCATGCGGTGATCGTCCGCCGCATGGGCGGACACGGCGATGATCGGCAAGGTTTTGCTGATGGCTTGGCGGATCTCCAGCGTGGCCTCCAAACCGTTCATCACCGGCATTTCACAATCCATCAGAACCGCATCAAACGCCCGTGGTGCCTGGCGCAGCAGGTCAATGCACTGTCTGCCGTCACCTGCTAGGGTGACTTGTGCGCCCTCAGCCGTCAAAAACTCTTGCAAAATCTGCTGATTGATCGGCGTGTCATCGACCACCAGCAGACGTTTGCCAGACAAGCGTTTCAGCGATGATCCTTCATGGTGTACATCTGCTGCCAACTGGTGAGATTCAGCAAAGGGCGGCGGGCCATCAGGCTGAGGCAGCGTGGTTCGCAAAAATACCAGTCTAAAAAAGAAGCGGCTGCCAACACCCAAGGTGCTTTCCAGTTGCAAATGCCCCCCCATCAGCGCCACCAGACTGGCACTGATGGCAAGCCCCAGTCCCGTGCCGCCAAAGTGCCTTGAAGTGGAATTCTCAGCCTGCGCAAAACGGTTAAATATCTGGGTCTGATGCTCGGGCGCTATGCCAATGCCCGTGTCACGAACTGAAAAATCAAGTGTGACCTGCCGGTCTGAGCATTCAAAAACATGAACACTCAAGACGACCTCGCCCTGTTGCGTAAATTTGAGCGCATTGCCTCCCAGGTTGATCAAAATTTGGCTTAAGCGCAAATCGTCGCCCACCAAGGCATCAGGCAGGGTGGGGTCAATGTCCAGTCCAAACATGACAGACCTGCCCACCGCGATAGCGCTCAAAATGACTGAAACATGGTCAAGCAGTGTTTGGGTGTCAAAAGGCTGCGGGTCCAGCGTCATTTTGTTGGCTTCTATTTTTGAAAAATCCAGGATGGTGTCGAGCAGCCGCAGCAAAGACCGTGCTGCGGACTCGGATTTGTCGGCATACGCCTCTTGTTGTGCCGTCAGCGGGGTTTTTTTGAGCAATTGCAGCATACCCAAAATACCGTTCATGGGGGTACGAAGTTCGTGGCTGGTGGTGGCCAAAAATTGACTTTTGGCCATACTGGCCTGTTCGGCTTGGTCAGCCTGCTGTTTGGCCTGACGCAACGCGGCCCAGTCATCGGCCCGTAGTGCCATGTCGCGAACCATGCTGCGGTAAAAACTGGTAAAACTGTAAGCAGCCAGCATCAGCAACAAGCCCACGATCAGCCCCAAAGTAGCGTGTTCAACCCTGATCTTGTGCAATCTGGCTTCCAGCAGGCCGGCAAGCGTAGGCAGCAACGCCTCGTACGCACGTTCCAGCTCAGCCACCACATCGCCGCCACCCAGCCACAGTGCCGCTGTGTCGGTGTCATCTATCGCCATGACAGACTGAAAGGCCGTCGCCCTGAAACGCTCCAAGCTTGTCAACGGGGCTGTATTCAATCGGGACTTCAGGGTGGGGTTGTAGGCAATAATTTTGTCCCTGTATTTACCAAAAGTATCCATATCTTGACGCACATCGGCATCCCAGACGGCATAGCGCTGTCGCGCCAGATGGATCTCATGCGAAGCAATGTGACCGCCCACGGCCTTTAGATAGGTGCTCCATCCCCATAGCTGCCCTGTGTTTTCAAGCAGCCGAGGCAGCACCTGACTGATCAGCAAACTCAAATAAACCGTGTCAATGTCGGGGTCCAAAACCAGTCCCGAGACATCGGCGATCTGAGCAATAAAACGGATGCTGTCCGCCGTAAGGGCACCATACTGTGTGCGCTGCAAGCCAGGATCAGCGGACTTGGTACCAGGCGATCTGGCGGCCACTTGCCAGTTTCGTTCGATAGCATGCCAGCTTGCATGCAATTCTTGCCCATTCACACAATGAGACAGCTCTTTTTTGAGAAGGATGGAAAGCGTGTCAATGTCCGCCAAACTCAGCTTGCGCTCTGACGCAGTCTTCATTCCACCCAGTTGCACCCTGGCATCTGCCCTGGCCAACACCCATTGCAAATTGATGGGCAAAAAAGCGCGAATGGCGTGGATACCATGCAATTCGCGCTGGGCGAGGATCTGGTGTTCCAAAAAATCATCGATGACGGCCACCCCCATCAGCAGCACAGGGGCAAAAAACACCAGCAAAATGACGACGGCTTTGGACGCAAAGCTCAGCCGCTGCATTTGCCTGATGCCGGGTTCAAGCAGGTGGCGACAAAGTCTGGGGTGGGATGCCAAACGGGGGATGTTGGGAGGTTCTGCGGGTGGGTTCATGGTGTGGGGCGGGGGGCATCATGACGATGCGCCTGCAAAGTGCGGTTTTTGACTTTATCCCGAAAGTCAATTTTGTGCTGAGGACACAAACACAGTCAAAAACGGTCAAAAACCGAATGACATCCGATGCAACGCGGGCAAGCCCTTACCGACAAAAACATCCAATGCAGCGCGGACAAGCACATTCCGCAAATAAACGCCGCAGCCTCAACGCGTCAATCAGACCGGTATTGCTTTTGAACCCAATCCCGATAAGCCCCGCTTTGAACGTGAGCCACCCAGTCGGGGTGGTCCAGATACCACTGCACGGTTTGACGGATGCCGGTGTCAAAGGTTTCGGCAGGCTGCCAGCCCAGATCACGCGCCAGTTTGCCTGCGTCAATGGCATAGCGGCGGTCGTGGCCCGGGCGGTCTGTCACGTGCGTGATTTGGCTGCTGTAGGGCCTCGCGTCGGCGCGGGGACGTAGCAAGTCCAGCAGCGCACACACGGTGTGGACGATCTCCAAGTTGGTCTTTTCGTTGTTGCCACCAATGTTGTACGTCTGGCCCGGGCTGCCAGCTTGCAGGATGCAGCGCAGGGCACTGCAATGGTCTTTGACGTAAAGCCAGTCGCGCACTTGTAGGCCGTCGCCATAGACGGGCAGGGGTTTGCCAGCCAAAGCGTTCACAATCAACAGCGGGATCAGCTTTTCTGGAAAGTGAAACGGGCCATAGTTGTTGCTGCAATGCGTGGTCAAGGTGGGCAGGCCATAGGTGTGATGCCAGGCCCGCACCAGGTGGTCGCTGGCGGCCTTGCTGGCCGAGTAAGGACTGTTGGGCACGATGGGATGCTGCTCGGTAAAGGCCGATGCCTCTGCGTCCAGACTGCCAAAGACCTCGTCGGTTGAAACATGCAAGAACCTAAACGCCGCTTGCCGGGCCGGTGACAGAGCCTGCCAATAGCCGCGCACAGCCTCAAGCAGGTGAAAAGTTCCCACGATGTTGGTTTGAATAAAGTCACCCGGGCCGTGAATGGAACGGTCCACGTGGCTTTCGGCGGCAAAGTGGAGAACCGCTCGCGGCTGGTGTTGCGCCAACAATGGAGCGACCAATTCACGGTTGCCAATGTCACCTTGCACCAAGAGATGGCGGGGGTGGCCGTCCAGACTTTGTAAATTTTCTAGGTTGCCAGCGTAAGTCAGCAAGTCAAGATTGACCACGGCCTCATCGCCCTGGGCCAGCCAGTCCAAAACAAAATTGGCACCGATAAAACCGGCACCGCCTGTGACAAGTATCATGCTGAAGTCCTTCAAAAAAATGGAAAAAATAAATCCATCAACCGCGTGGCATCAACACAGCTATTTGTGCGACAAACCCCAAACGTAGGCTGTCAGAACGTGAATCTGGGCCGGTAACAGTTTGCCGCCCTGGGCGGGCATAACGTTGACCCTGCCGTTGCTCACCATATCGACAATGGTTCTTTCAACCCCCGGGCCATGCAACCATATTTTGTCGGTCAAGTTGGCTGAGCCAATCGCCTGCATGCCCTTGCCGTCCGGGCCATGACAGGCCGCGCACACCACAAACTTGTCGCGCCCTAGCGCCGCCCGCACCGAATCATGGGCCAGACCCGACAGGCTTAACACATACTGCGCCAAGTTTTTGACATCGTCACCACTGCCCACAGCCGCAGCCATGGGCGGCATGTTGCCAACACGACCTTGTGTGATCGTCTCCTTGATCTTGTCCGGTGTACCCCCGTGCAGCCAGTCGTCGTCGGTCAGGTTTGGAAAGCCTTTGTTGCCCCTGGCATCTGAGCCGTGGCACTGGGCGCAATGGTTGCTAAACAGACGCTCGCCTACCACCATGGCGGGGGCATCTTTGGCCAGGTCCTCAGGAAGCATAGACACAAACCTGGCGTAGAGGGGGTCGGTCTGAGCGCGGGCACGTTCAAGCTCGGTCTGAAGCTGCGCAGTGGCCGACCAGTTCAAGCTGCCCAGACGGCTGCCCAGCCCGGGGTAAAGCCATAAATAGGCAAAAGCAAACAGCACGGTCAGCACAAACATATACGTCCACCAGCGCGGCAAGGGATTGTTCATCTCACGCAGGTTATCGTCCCATACGTGGCCCGTTGTGTCGTCTGCGGCAGTTTTAATCTTGAGCCGGCCAACAGCGATCAGCAAGACCAAACAAAAAATAATACTGACCACGGTGATCGCAGTTACATAAAAAGCCCAAAAGTCACTGGTAAAGTCGCTCATAATGTATTGGAGAGGAAGTATGATGTTTAATGTTTGATGTTATGAAGAAAGACTGACAAACAATGGATGTCAATCCTGCTCAAATGGCAATTGGGAAGCCTGCTCAAAATCATCCGATTGTTTTTGAGAAAAAGCCCACACCACAATACAAACAAAAATCAGCAGGGAGATGACCGTCACAATGGATCGCAGAGAATTAAGGTCAAAATTCATGGTGTGACTTGCCAATGTTGACGAAATAATATTATTTAACCCAAGTTCCCAATATCTGCAAATAGGCGATAACGGCCTCTATCTCGGTCTTGCCCTTCAAGGCAGCCGATGATGCCGCAATCTGGGCATCGGTGTAGGGCACACCCACGCGGCGCAGCGCAGTCATGTGGGCGGGCATGGACGCAGCATCCACCAGATTGGCCAGCAGCCAAGGATAGGCGGGCATATTGGACTCAGGCACCACATCACGCGGATTGTTCAGGTGCGTGGTATGCCACTGGTCGGTGTATTTGCCGCCCACGCGGTGCAAATCTGGCCCTGTGCGCTTGCTGCCCCACTGAAAAGGATGGTCATAAACAAACTCTCCGGCCATTGAATAATGACCGTAGCGCAGTATCTCGGCGTGCAGCGGGCGAATCATCTGGGAGTGGCAGTTGTAACAACCTTCGCGTTGGTAAATGTCGCGCCCGGCCAATTGCAGTGCCGTGTAGGGCAGCAAGCCAGGAACCGGCGTAGTGGTCGATCTTTGAAAAAACAACGGGATAATTTCAACCAGGCCGCCAAATAACAGGACGACCAATATCAGCACAATCATCCAAAAATTATGGGTTTCTACCTTTTGCGACAAACCGCCGTTCGTTGGGTGATGATGATCCAAAGAGGCCAAAGGAGCAGAAGGGACGGGGGGTATCTCAGAAGGGTGACCTGAATCAAGGGTGGACATAAGGTTTCCTCAAGCGTGTGCAGCAGAAGTGGAAATATTAGAAATATTGGATGTGTTTGAGATATTGGAGATATTGGGAATATGTACCACCACCGATCGCCCTCGTGCCGCCGTCTGGAGGGTATTCCACAACATGATCACCATGCCGGTCAAATACAACAAACCGCCCAACAATCGAATCACATAAAACGGATAACTGGCCTTGACAGATTCAACAAAAGTGTAGGTCAGAGTTCCGTCGCTTTGTACCGAGCGCCACATCAGCCCCTGCATCACACCGGCTATCCACAGCGCTGCAATGTAGAGCACGATGCCCGTGGTGGCCACCCAAAAGTGGATCTCGATGGCCTTGACGCTGAACATTTGTTTTTGACCAAACAAACGCGGTATCAGGTAGTACATCGACCCCATCGTGACCATCCCAACCCAGCCCAGCGCGCCTGAATGCACATGCCCGATCGTCCAATCGGTGTAGTGCGACAGCGCATTCACGGTCTTGATAGACATCATGGGGCCTTCAAAGGTGGACATGCCATAAAACGACAGCGACACGATCAAAAACCGCAAAATGGGGTCATCGCGCAACTTGTACCAGGCCCCGGAAAGGGTCATGATGCCGTTGATCATCCCGCCCCAACTGGGGGCCAACAAGATCAGCGAAAACACCATGCCCACCGACTGCGTCCAGTCCGGCAAAGCGGTGTAGTGCAGGTGGTGCGGCCCCGCCCACATGTAGGTAAATATCAAAGCCCAAAAGTGAATGACAGACAGCCGGTACGAATAGACCGGACGCTCAGCCTGCTTGGGGACAAAGTAATACACCATGCCCAAAAAACCCGCCGTCAAAAAGAACCCCACGGCATTGTGGCCATACCACCACTGCACCATGGCATCTTGTACACCGGCATAAGCCGAATAGGACTTCATCCATCCTGCCGGAACCTCGGCGCTATTGACAATGTGCAGCAGCGCCACGGCGATGATCATCGCCCCAAAAAACCAGTTGGCCACATAGATGTGGCGCACCCGCCGGATGCCGATGGTGCCAAAAAACACAACAGCGTAAGCCACCCACACCAGCGCGATCAAAATGTCGATGGGCCATTCAAGCTCGGCGTATTCCTTGGACGTGGTGTAGCCCATGGGCAGCGTGATCGCTGCAGACAGGATGACCAACTGCCAGCCCCAGAACGTGAAGGCCGCCAAGGTGTCGTTAAAGATGCGCACCTGACAGGTGCGCTGCACCACGTGGTACGAGGTGGCAAACAGCGCACAGCCGCCAAACGCAAAAATAACAGCGTTGGTGTGCAAGGGGCGCAGGCGGCCATAGCTGAACCACGGGATGCCAAAGTTAAGCTCTGGCCAGGCCAACTGGGCGGCAATGACCACGCCCACCAACATACCCACGACACCCCAAACCACCGTCATCAGGGCAAACTGTCTGACAACCTTGTCGTTGTAGGTCGTTGCCTGCGAATTTATCCATGCCATCTGTCAGTCCTCAATCTGGTTGCTGTGTATGAAATTTTATTCAAAATCAATGTGTTATCACGTGTTTTCAGTCATCTTTCAGTCATCTTTCAGGATGCTTTCACCGTGTGAGTCTAAATCATCAAACTGCCCGTGATAGACAGCCCACCCCACGGCACCCAGGATAAAAAACACCAAGACCACCGACAGGGGAATCAATAATAAAAGAATGTCCATTTTATTTGTGGATATGCAATATCAGGTTAGAAATAACAAAATTTTCTGGCAGTCAAACATGCCGTTTTGTGCATTGTTATTGCAATATCAGGTTGGAATGTCAGTCAACGACAGCCTGTAACCTAAACCGTTGATCGGTAAAACAAATTTCTTTCATGCGATCAAGGCCAGGATGTCTGGAGTCCAAAAAGCTGAAAAGTGTCGCACACACCAAAGGAATACGTCACCGATCAAGAACGATGCGAATCTCTGCCTGGGGCGCTGGCGCATTGCGCATTGCAACAATTTTGCCGTCCGCAAACCCCGTCAGATCAACCGTCCAGCCGTCAACCGGCAGGTTGTTGCCATCCAACCAAGCCAATAGCGCGTCTATCGGCACCGTGATACCCACCACATCGCTGATCAGTGCATCGATATGGTCAAAGCTGCGACTGTCACCGCGCGTCCGTAGCACCGCTTGTTTCGGTGTCCAGGCAATATCAGCCGTTGTGATTCCAAAAGGGGTGAGCAATTGCAACTCACCCAAGTCAGAGTGGCCCCGCAGTACAAAGTTTGAACTCCATCGCTGGTCTTGATCCTCGCCATGGGTAGGGTCAGCCGGGACATGAACGGCCAGTCGCCCTTGCCAAACTGGATCAGTGGCCCTGTTTGCGGCATTCTGGGTGTGATGGCCCGCCGACACCGCACACCCAGCTATCAAAAAAATAGCTACTAGGCGACAAAAGAGTGCTGCCCAACGTACGATCACAGAGTAACCCGAAGGCGTTTGAGGGTGTTGGCCAGTGTGGCGTTGTCGGGACTTAACCGAAGGGCTTCGCGCCATATCTGCAGGGCATCTTGCTGACGCTTCACTGACCACAACACCTCGCCCAAATGGGCAGCGATCTCGGCATCGGGCTTTTGTTGGTAAGCGCTTTGCAACAGTTGAAGTGCTCTGGCGTGTTCACCCATGCGAAATTCTGCCCAGCCCAGACTGTCGGTGATAAAGGGGTCACCCGGGGCAAGTTCAAGCGCTTTGACGATCAGGCTGCGGGCTTCAGGCAAGCGCAGACTGCGATCCGCCAGCGAATACCCCAAGGCGTTGTAAGCCTGGGGGTCGTCTGGACGGGCAGCGATCAACTGGCGCAAAAGACGCTCCATGGTGGTGAGATCGCCCATTTGTTCGGCCACCAGCGACAGGTCGTAGATCAAATCGACATCCTGTGGAGACTGTGCGAGGGCCTCTTCAAGGATGGCGCGGGCACGCTCATACCGGCCAGCGTCCCGCAACAACTGCACCTCTGCTGCGCGTTTGATGCGGACATCAGCGTCTGAACCTTCGGGTATCTGATGCAGCATGGTGATGGCATCGTTAAGCTGCCCTTGCATGGCCACCAAATGGGCGCGTCGTATCTGTGAATGCACGAGCACATCAGGATGCTCTACCCGTTTCAGCCACGCATCGGCCTGAAGCCAGTCTTTGCTCTGTTCGGCTATCTGCGCCATGGACAAATAGACTTTGGACAATTCCAGGCGAACCTCGGGACGAAGGTGCTCAGCGGAGACGACCGTAACGCCATCAATGTAGCGCTGAAAGTGCGCTTTGGCCTGTGCCACATGACCCTCCTCCATGTCCACGGCACCGTGGGTTAGCCAGGCATCGGCAAACCCAGGGTGGCTGACGTGAATGGTTTGCAATAGAGCAAGAGCCTCTGGGGTGTGTTTGGCTTTTAACAATACTCTGGCGTATATCAAGGCAAACTCGGGTCTGGCATGCTGGCTGGCCAAGTGATTTTGGATGATGTTTTGGGTCTGCTGCTCATAGTGGGCATCGACCGTCAAAATGGACATGGCCAAAAGGGCAGGGCGTTCATGCCAAACACCAAAAGCCTGACCTTTGGTGGCGGCCATCAGTGCGGCCCGTGTGTCACCGGCATTGAGCCACATGCGCCCCACGGTGGCCCAGGCTGCTGCCCCCAACTGAGGATCATGCAGTTCGTGACGCAAGGCTTTTTGCACGATGGATGCAGCCAGTGGCTTGTCGCTGACACCTTCAAACAATCTGTAAATCTCCCAAACCGCGTCCTGACGTTCTGTGACAGGTGTCAAGGCCAGATAGCGCCGAAGAGGCTCTATGGTTTGGGCTGGGCGGTTGAGTTTCAGCAGGATTTGCAGCACATACCGATTGGCCTCGCGAGAGCTGGGTAGGGCGGTGCTCCAGGCCTTTGCGGCCGCCAGGGAGGAGTCCCCGGAGCGTGCCTGAAGTGCAATCTGCACGGCACGCCTGTACAGCTCGGCACTTTGGGTCTTGTACGCTGCCCCCAGTATCAGCGCATAGGCCGCCCCAGGGTCGTCAGTGCGGGCGTAAAGCTCGCCTTGTAACAATTGGTAAAAAAGCTGACCGTCCAGCGCTGAAACCATGGAAGCGCTGTGGACAGCGACACCGGATTCTGGGGCAGGGGCGGCAGGGGCCTGGGCGGATGCTTCCAGCCAACAAGCCAGCGTGATGGGTACAAAGATAAGATATTTGGATGGCATGGTATCCATAATAATCCAAGCCTGTGGGGTCTGTCTGTGTTTGGCCCTGTCCGTGGTCTGTATCCAAACAGTCGGTGGGTACGATGCGGCGTGCTGGGTGCATCGTTCCTGTGTCGATGATGGGTCGATGATGGTTCGATGATGTCGGTGCTTTATGACTTGAACATGCCCATCGGGGGAATATTGGAAACTTCATTTAACGAAAAATTTGACCAGCATGGCACGTGGCGACGCGAGTTTGCATTGCGCCTCAAACTGCTGGCACAGTGGCTTAAAGACCAAGACATGCTGAATGCTGCCGTGCAAGACCGCCTGCAAAGGCTAGAGACACAAATTCGCATCGACAAGGTGATGGTGGCCTTTGTTGCAGAGTTTTCGCGCGGCAAATCCGAGCTGATCAACGCCATCTTTTTTGCCGATTATGGGCATCGCATCATGCCTGCCAGCGCTGGGCGAACCACCATGTGCCCCACCGAAATGGGCTATGACCCCGAGATTCCGCCGTGTTTGCGTCTGTTGCCTATCGAAACTCGGCTACAACCCCAATCCCTGATGGACTGGCGTATGTCGCCCGAAAAATGGGAGCGCATTGACCTGGATTTGAATCAATCCAAAAAATTGGCCGAGGCCTTTGCCAAGGTGGCTGAGACCCGTCGTGTGTCGTTAGCAGAGGCCCATGCACTGGGTTTTTGGCAGTCCTCATCGCCCGACAACAGCGTATTGCCAGATGCAGGTGGCCAGGTTGAGATCCCAAAATGGCGTCACGCGCTGATCAACATTGCGCATCCATTGCTCAAACAGGGACTGGTCATTTTGGACACGCCCGGACTCAACGCCATCGGTGCAGAGCCTGAACTGACGGTCAGTCTCGTTCCGCAGGCCCACGTGATCGTGTTTATTTTGGGGGCCGACACCGGTGTCACCCAGTCTGATCTGTCGATCTGGCGTGAGCACCTGGTCGATGACCAAGATGCCAGCACCCGTTTGGTGGTTCTCAACAAAATTGACACGTTGTGGGATGCCCTGGACAGTCCGGCCCAGGTGCAGGCACAGATCACGAAACAGCAGGTTCATACGGCAGGTATTTTGGGCGTTCCGGCAAGCCAAGTGCTGGCAGTATCTGCCCAAAAAGGTCTGGTGGGCAAGGTGACACAAGACACGGCCCTGTTGCAGCGCAGTTGTTTGTCGTCGCTTGAGGACGCGCTCAGTCAGGGCATCATGGGCCGCAGGCACAAAATTTTGAGCGATGCAGTCACTCGGGGCGTATCGGACTTGCGGGTTGAAACGGGCCGCATCTTGCAAATTCGCAGGCGAGATTTGAACGAGCAATTGCTTGAACTCAAAGGCCTCTATGGCAAAAACGCCCCCGTCATCAAAAACATGCGGGCACGAATAGCCCAGGAGCAGGCTGAGTTTGATGCAGGCGGCATCAAAATTCACGCCGTGCGGTCGGTTCACATGAAGCTGTTGCGTGAGATATTCAGTCTGCTGGGGGCAGCGACGTTAAAGAGCGAAATGTCCCAATTAACCCTTGAGCTAAACCACAGAGGCCTGAAGCTGGGTGTCAAAACGGTCTATGGCGAAACCTTTGCTCGGCTGCGCAACAACCTTCAACAGGTTCACGCCAAGTGTCAAGAAATCCGTGCCATGCTGCAAGCCAGCTTTACACATTTGAATACGGAATACGGTTTTTCACTTCAAATGCCAGAGGACCCCACGGTTGATCCTTATGTGCGTGATCTGGATTTGATCGAGCGCGGCCACCTGCAATACTTGGGTCTCGGCAATGCCCTCAAACTGGCACAGCCTGAATTTGCAGACCGTCTGGTGCGTGCCTTGGCCACCCGTTTGCGAACCATCCACGACACCGCCGTGGGTGATATTGAGGTCTGGAGCAAGTCTGCTGCGTCGCAGTTGGATGCCCAGTTGCGGGAACGTCGCAAAAACTTTGTCCGAAGGCTGGAAGCCATCGACCGCATTGCCCAGGCATCTTGTGGACTGGATGAGCGGATAGCCGATGTCAATAGCCGCGATATTGCGATGGATCAGATGGAACTCAAATTGGCCGAGTTGACCGACCACCTGATGCACATGACGACCTCGTCGCGTGTGGTGAATGACACAAAGCCTTGACCCTTCAGTCTGCCTCTTTGTCTCCCTCTTTGTCTGCCACTGAGCTTGTTTCTGACCCATTTCTGGCGCAAGAGGTGGTGCAGTGGCACATGCGCTTTGGCAGGCGCAACATGCCGTGGCAAAACACCCTTAACCCTTACCATGTCTGGCTGTCTGAGGTCATGCTGCAACAAACCCAGGTGGCGACGGTTCACGGTTATTTTGTGCGCTTTGTCGCTAGGTTTCCAGATGTAGCGGCTTTGGCGCAGGCTTCACTGGACGATGTGTTCTGTTTATGGTCCGGTTTGGGCTACTACAGCCGTGCCAAAAACCTGCACCAATGTGCCCAATACATCGTGCAAGGGTATGACGGGGTCTTTCCGCAGACGGCCCGTCAGTTGCAAACCCTGCCGGGCATTGGTCGATCGACCGCATCTGCCATAGCGTCCCTGTGCTTTGGCGAGCGCGTGGCCATTTTGGACGGCAATGTTCGGCGCGTGCTGGCTCGTTTTATCGGGTTTGATGCCGATTTGGCACAGGCCGCCAACGAAAGACGTTTGTGGGACTTGGCCACACATCAACTGCCGGCTGAGGGCGAGGACTTACCGGACCGCATGGCGCATTACACCCAAGGCATGATGGACTTGGGGGCGACTGTGTGCCATGCCCGCAGGCCAGACTGCGGGGCCTGTCCACTGGCGCAGCGTTGCGTGGCTTGCAAACTGGGCCAGCCTGATCACTATCCAGTCAAAACCCGCAAAATCAAACGAGGCCAACAATCGATCTGGCTGCTGTATGCCGCAACCCACGATGGGTACGTCTGGCTTAGGCAGCGGCCTGCGCCAGGGGTTTGGGCGGGTTTGTATTGCCTGGCGTGGTTTGACGACATGCATGCGTTGCAGTCGGCGCTAGTAGAGCATGGCTCCCCATCGCTGCACATCGAGCCGGCATTTCGCCATGTTTTAACGCACAAAGACCTTGACTTACATCCGGTGCGTGTTCAGTTGGCGCGTGATGTCAAGGTCACGGCTGACGGGGCTTGGTTTGAACCCGAACGATGGCAGGGACTGGGCATGCCTGCGCCCATTAAAAAAATGCTGAATGTGTGAGACGGTCGCTGGTGAGCTTCAGAGCCACGTGACTTAACATAATATACATCGTATGACATGGCGGGGGGTGTCTTCTCTAGCGTTTTTTGCGCGGTCACGGGTGCAATTCAAACTGAGGTGACTAATCAAAATGGGCTGGCGCACCAGACAGGCCGGTGTGAAAGAACGCGATGCTTTGCTGCAACTGGCAGGCCTGTGTGGAGAGTTCCTCGCTGGTGGATGCCAGCTCTTCGGATGCTGAAGCATTGTGCTGAGTGATCTGGCTAAGCTGCCCCATGGCGCTACCGATCTGCATGACTGATTCGCTTTGTTCAGCACTGGCTGTCGCGATCTCTTGAACGAGTTCGCTGGTCTTTTTAACGCTGGGCACGATGGCCAAAAGCAGCTTGCCAGCCAAGTCGGCAGTGGTCACACTGGACGCTGCCAGTTCGCCGATCTCCTTGGCGGCCTGCTGACTGCGTTCGGCCAGTTTGCGAACCTCGGCGGCCACGACGGCAAAACCTTTGCCGTGTTCACCGGCGCGGGCGGCCTCGATCGCGGCGTTAAGCGCCAGCAGATTGGTCTGGTACGCGATGTCATCGACGATGCCAATTTTGTCGGCAATTTGCTTCATGGCGGCCACTGTTTGGCTGACGGCGTGTCCGCCCTGAACGGCCTCTTGCGTGGTTTTGGCGGCCATGCCGTCGGTCACTCGGGCGTTGTCACTGTTGTGGCTGATGGACGCTGACATGATATCGATCGATGCACTGGTTTGCTCAACGCCGGCAGCTTGTTCACTGGTAGCCTGCGACAGTCCCTGAGCGGTGGCATTGACCTGATTGGCAACGGTGATCAGCGACTCTGCGGCGGACCTGACATCGTCCATGACTTGCTTCAATTTGTCGCTGGATGTGTTCACACTGTCCTTGACGGCAGCAAACAGTCCGCCATAGTCACGGTCGATGCGTGCAGTTAAATCGCCTTCAGCCACGGCGGCCAACACACGTGCCACATCGCTCAGACTGTGTTCGCTGGTGTCCATGAGGTGGTTCATGCTGGTATAAATTTTGCCAAAAAAGCCTGTCTTGCCGGCCAGGGTCAGACGGTGGCTAAAGTCCCCACGAGTGGCTGAACCAACCATGTCGTCCAGTTCTTGCTCGGATGCAATCTCATCGCTGCGGTCGATCCATTGTGTGATGCGCCCAATCGGCATACCTTTGCTGTCATGCACCGGACGCGCCAGCAACTGCAGGCTGTGACCCGCCACCACCATATCGACAGTGGCACCGGTACGCACGGCCTGGTCAAAGCGCGCCGCGTGGTCGGGGTCTTTGAACAGGCTTGAGAGTTTGTTGCCATAAAACCGGTCGGTGTCAAAGCCGGGGCCACCAAACAGCTTGAGCAGTTCTTTGGCGCAGGGCGTGGCGTGAACCAATAAGGCCTGCGTGTCCGAGACGGTGACACATACCGGCAGACTGTCCAGGGACAGCCGAACGCGTTGGTTAAAGGCTGCGGCCTCTGCGGCATCTTGCAAAGATTGCCGCACCCTGTCCACGGCATCGCTGATGCGAGCTTTTTGGCCAGGCAGGCGTTCCATCACCACGTCAAAGCGACCCTGGGTGTAGGCGGCGGCAACTTCGATCACCCGCAGTTGAAGGGTAATGTGCGATTGCACCAGTTGATTGACGGAGCAAGCCATGCTGCCATAGACCCCTGGCAGGCCTTGGGTGTTCATGCGAAAGTCAATCTGGCCTTGGTCATGTTGTGCTGCCAGCTCTTGCTGGGCTGTCTGAAACTGTTCAAGTACGCTCTGCATGGTGATCAGAGATGCAAGCACTTGGGCTGCCTCGTCACACCCCGTGGGCTGGGCCGGGGTGTGGCGTAAATCGCCCTCGGCAACGTCACGCAAATGGCGGTTAATCTGCCCCAGACCGTCGTTGGTCACCCGATAAAAGCTGTAAAACAAATAAGCCACCAGCAACAGGGCCAACAGGCCACCGCCGGTTGAATAGGCTAGCCGCTGCTGCATGGCATCCAGGCGCGTCACCAACAAATGATCCAGGACGGGCAGGCCTTTATCATAAAAAGATTGCAGCCGCAGCACGGCGGCCTCACCGCTGTCGTAGTACTTGCCGGGGGTCAGATTGACCTGCCCCATCAGTGCCAAGGGGTCTTTGGCCAATTGGTGAAACGTGGCAACGTCATCCAGCACCGCCATGTCCAATTGGGATGACAGTGCAGGATTAGCGTGAAATGCGCGCTGCAAATAGGCTCGGGCTTGCTTCAGGCCGGTCTCCACCCCCACGGCCCACACCAGATAGCGCTTGTCCTCAGCGCTTGTCAGGCCGGAATGCACCAGCGCATAAGTGCCCCAGCCCCATAACTGGCCCAAGTCCTCGGTCAGGTTGGGCAGGGCCAAAACCATCGCATCGACCAGATAAAAACTGTCGATGTTGGGGTCAAGCACCAGATTGGCGTTATCTCCGATCTGCACCAGCAAGGACGTGACCGAGGTGGATACCGGCCCAAACACGGTGTGACCGTCTTTGTCAGCCCCATTGACAGCGCCTGCGGTATCTGCCCAGGCAGCCGTTAGCTTGTCAAACTCAGGTTTCAGTTGGAGCATGTCGTTGGACTCTGCGATAAAGGCAGCAAAGTCTTTGAGTGCCAGATCGGTCTGAACACGTGCCGCCTGGTACTTGTTCTTGCCATCAAACCCGCCCAAAGTGGCACGGGTGGCGTTGCGGGCCGCCAGAACGCCGGTGTAGATCGGCACAAAGTGGCGCAGGGCCACCACGCCGGTGCGTTCTCGCTGGGCAAAGTTGATTTGCTCCAGTTGGGTCGTTGCAAACAAATAGCCAAACAACGCGACAGGCAGGGCAAACAAACAGGAGATCAGCAGGGCCTTGCCCGTAAATTGCAGATTGCCCATCAGGCGCATCCCGGGCATCCACAGAATGGCTGGTTGCGACCGCAAAGATGATGAATGTAAAGGGCTCGCCATCATGAACTCCGATCTTAAAAAAATGTAGAACGAAAAAAAGTTTTCTACGTCAAATAGCAAAGCTATTTTTCATCAAAGCACGCCATCAAAGCAATGATTGCTATCATTCACATACTAATTATGATTGGTAATTTATTGTGTGATCTTGTAGGTTGCTTAGCCAAAGAGAGCTAACCCGACAGTGTCATGATGCCTTAGTGCAGCCCTTTTGGCAGTAACCAACGGTCGATCATGCCTATTGCGTCAACACTTTGCGCAGGGTGATGGCCAGCTCTCGTGGAGAAAACTTGGCCACATAACCATCCGCGCCCACACTTTTGATATGGTTTTCGTTGGTATTGCCCGTCAGCGAAGAGTGAATCACGACCGGGATGCCTTTGAAGCGTTTGTCTTCCTTGATCAAACGGGTCAAGGTAAAACCGTCCATCTCGGGCATTTCCAGATCGGTCAGCACCACGGCTATCTTGTCTTTGACGCGAACACCGTCGGCTGCGGCCTGATCGGCGGTTGCCTGCAAATGATCCCAGGCTTGTTTGCCTGTATGCGTCATCACGTAATGCACATTCATGGCCTGCAAGCCCAGCTCAATAACCGCCCGGGCCACTTGCGAATCATCTGCTACCAAGATAGACGCACCTTTCGGCATGGGCAGATCAGGGCCAACCACTTCACGCGACAACTCTTCTTTACTCACGGGCATGACTTCACGCAACACCTGCTCTACGTCCAGCACCTGGGCCAGACGGGTGTCTTGCCGGCTGCCGTCCAGCCGAGCGATGCCGGTGACCATGGCACCGGCGTGGCTGCTTTCGGCGGGCAGCACCTGGTTCCATTCGAGGCGAACGATCTCGCGCACGTCCTCAACGGCAAAAGCCTGCACGGTTCGGCCAAATTCAGTCACCATCAAAATAGTGAGACCCAGCTTGGGGGTGCAACCCACCACAGCAGGCAGGTTGATGACAGGGATGATCTGGCCGCGAATGTTGGCCACCCCCATCAGGTGCTGGTGAGAATTAGCGAGGGCCGTGATTTTGGGCATGACCAGAACCTCGCGAACCTTGAACACGTTGATGCCGTAAAGCTCTCGCTCACCCGTGCCAGGAGATTCGCCCAGCCTAAACAACAGCAATTCAAACATGTTGTTACCCGCCAGGCGAGTGCGTTCTTCCAGTTCTTCTTGGGCTGATTTCATAGAGGGTACTCGGTCATGAGGGTAAGTGACAGGTGATTACAGGTGATTACAGGTGATTTGAGGGGCTAATAAGGCGTGAAGTTGGACAGCCCTGACGGCAATGCCCGCACGGGCCTGGGCTGGTCAATCGCCTGAAATACAGCCGGACGGCTGCGCGATGTCTTGCTGGCCATGTGGCGATCTCTGTGGCGATCCGTAGGGGGGAGTGCTTCGTCGCCGATGTTGAAGAATGCTATGCCTTGCTGAAGCTGCTCGGCCTGTCCTGACAGCTCTTCGCTGGTGGCGGCCAGCTCTTCGCTGGCCGATGCGTTTTGCTGGGTGGCGATGCTTAACTGGCCCATCGCTCCGCCAATTTGCGTGACAGATTCGCTCTGTTCGGCGCTTGAGGATGCGATCTCTTGCACCAGATCGCTGGTTTTTTGGATGCTGGGGACGATTTCGTCCAACAGCTTGCCGGCACGCTCAGCGGTTGAAACGCTGTGTCTGGCCAGGTCGCTGATTTCACGGGCGGCCTCTTGGCTGCGCTCGGCCAGTTTGCGAACCTCTGCGGCCACAACCGCAAAACCCTTGCCGTGGTCTCCGGCACGGGCGGCTTCAATGGCGGCGTTGAGCGCCAACAAATTGGTCTGGTACGCAATGTCATCGACGATGCTGATCTTAGCGGCAATCTGCTTCATGGCCGATACGGTTTGTCCAACGGCGCTGCCACCCTCAACGGCTTCTTTGCTGGTCTTTGTGGCCATGCCGTCGGTTAAACGGGCGTTGTCACTGTTTTGATTGATGGTGGCTGACATGGCCTCAATAGACGCGGTGGTCTGCTCCACGCCAGCAGCTTGTTCGCTGGCGGCTTGCGACAAACTTTGGGCGGTGGCAGACACCTGATTGGCAGCATTGGTCAAGGCATTGGAGGCTGCACGCACGTCGAAAAGGACACGGGTTAGATTGGTAGCGGTGGCATTGACGCTGTCTTTGACTTTGCCAAACAGTCCCTGGTAGTCATGTGTGATGCGCTGCGTCAAATCGCCCTCGGCAAAAGCACCCAGCACTCCTGCCACGTCGGTCATGGCGGCCTGGCTGATGTCCAGCCATTGGTTCATGCCCGTAGATAAATTGGCAAAAAAACCAGTCTTGCCGGCCAACGCCAAACGCAGACTAAAGTCGCCTGCCACTGCGGCCAGCACCAATTGGGCCACTTCTTTTTCGGTTGCAACCTCATGGGTGCGATCGGCCCACTCAACCACTGTGCCACTGCGGCTGCCGTCCTCATCAAAGACGGGGCTGGCGCTCAAGTTAAAAGCCAAACTGCCAACATTGATTTGCGTCTTGTAGGTGGAACGCAGCCCCGCCAGCAGGTTTTGCTGGTGGGCGGGATTTGTGTGAAAGATGTCGATGTTTTGGCCCACCAGTTTTTGACTATCAAACTGCGGCAAGACCTTTTGCAGCTCAGACTGATTGCGCTGCATCATGCTGGTAACGGAGTCGTTCATGTAGATGATGGTGTTGCTGGCATCTGCGATCATGACGTTGGTGCTACACCGGTCCAAGGCATTTCGAATGCGCAGGTTTTCGGCATAGATGCGTTGTAGGTTGTCCTGGGCGATTTGCTTGTCGATCGCGGCTTGTGACTCTTGGCGGGCCTTGTCGGCCATGATTTGCAGCGAATGGTTGGTCTGGGCCAAGGCCATGGCAAAGCTGCCGCGCATACCCAGCGGCTGGGCACACCTGAAATACTGCCCACGGCTGGCGTATTGCAGCACGGTCGATTGCTCTCTAAAGCAGGTTTCCAACTGATCGAGCATGTCATTGATGTCCCACAAGACTGAGTGAAATTGCCCACGAATTGGAATGTGCAGAATGCGCCTGTCAAACTGACCATGCGCGACATCCCTGGCAATCGCCTGCACCTGCAACAAATGGCGGTGATTGATAAGGTTAGCCCGGTGCCACCAAAGCAGCCAAAGCAGACAGGGCAGCAGCCAGATCACGGCATTCCAGTCGGGGTAAGCGTTCTGCACGGATGCGCCGGCCACCAGCAACACAGCCATGACCAATGTATAGAGGGAACTTTCAGAGTGAGAGGATAAGCTGCTCATAGCTAACTCCTTTTTGGGTAAGGATATTGACAAGCAAAGCCAGCGAAGCATCACAGGCATCACGGGGACCGGCGCGGCGCTCTTCGTCCAGCATCCGTTGATAGACCTCTGACATCGTGGTGGTGGCCTGTGGCTTGGCCTTGCGGCGCACTGAAAAATAACCCGTGGCATTGCCCTGCGGGTCCAGGTCAGGTGTCACGTTGGCAAACACCCAATAAAAACCACCGTCTTTGGACATGTTTTTAACGTACGCAAAGCACTCTTTTTTTTGCGCCAGGGTGTCCCATAAAAACTTAAAAACGCCGCGCGGCATGTCGGGGTGTCGGATGATGTTGTGCTGGGTACCCAACAGTTCAGCCTCTGAATAGCCTGAAAACTCGACAAAAATGCGGTTGCAGTAGGTGATGCAGCCTTTCAGGTCGGTCTTGGAGACGATGAAATCGTCCTCTCGCATGAGTCGCTCATGCCGTGTGGGTTGGATTTTGTGCTTCATGGGGGCCAGTCGGTCAGGGTTGGACAAAATAAAACGAAGTTAGACGAGATGGGGCAAGCTGCGGGGTTGGTCGCTGCCGGTGTCAAAAAACGCCATGCTTTGCCGCAATTGGTCGGCCTGAGCGGACAGTACTTCGCTGGTGGCGGCCAGTTGTTCGCTGGCCGATGCGTTTTGCTGGGTGGCGGCGCTTAACTGCCCCATCGCGCTGCCGATTTGCTTGACGGACTGTGATTGTTCGCCTGACGCTGCAGCGATTTCTTGCACCAGTTCGCTGGTTTTTTGGATGCCTGGAACGATTCCGTCCAGCAATTTGCCGGCATGTTCGGCAGTGGTCACGCTGTTGCCAGCCAGTGTGCCGATCTCTTTGGCGGCCTCCTGGCTGCGTTCTGCCAGTTTTCGAACCTCGGCGGCCACGACCGCAAAACCCTTGCCGTGCTCTCCGGCACGTGCGGCCTCAATGGCTGCGTTCAGGGCCAGCAGGTTGGTCTGGTACGCAATGTCGTCGACGATGCTGATCTTGGCGGCGATTTGCTTCATGGCTATGACGGTTTGACTGACGGCACGACCACCGTCGATGGCCTCTTGGGTGGTTTTAAGCGCCACGCCGTCGGTGGTGCGGGCGTTGTCACTGTTTTGGTTGATGGAGGCTGACATGAGGCCGATGCTGGCGGTGGTTTGCTCAACATTGGAGGCCTGCTGGCTGGCTGCCTGTGACAAATTTTGGGCGGTGGAACTGACCTGATCAGCGACATGGATCAGGGCATCAGCCGCTGCTCTGACCTGTTCAATGACGCAAGTCAGGTTGTCGGCGGTCGTATTGACGCTGTCCTTGACCTGGCCAAACAGGCCGTCGTAGTCACGGCCGATGCGCTGTGTCAAACACCCTTGCGACAGAGCGGACAACACGTGTGCTGTGTCTGTCATCGCGCTCTGACTGGCCTCTAGCAACTGGTTCATGGCGGCCGCCAAAATACCTAAAAACCCAGACTTGCCGCTCAGACTGACACGCTGGGCCAAATCACCGCAAGCTGCCGCAGACACAACGCTGGCCACCTCTTTTTCTGCGGCGATCTCATCGGTGCGATCGAGCCACTGGGTGATGCTGCCTATCTGCAAGCCACTGGCATCGTGGACAGAGCGCACCACCAATTGCAGTTCGCGGGTGTTGACCACCATGTCGGTGGGCTGCCCTGTTTTGAGCGCCAGCGCTAACAAACCGGTGTGAGCAGGGTGAGTGAACAGACTGGCGAGGGGCCGGCCATAGAACTGGTGGATATCCAATCGGTCTGTGGCGATGAGCTGCAAGAGCTGGATGGCCGCAGGTGTCGCGTGGACAAGCTGCCCCTGGGGGTCACAGACGGTCACACAGGCTGGCAAACTGTCCAACGACTGCCGAATGCGCTGGTTGAAGACAGCATCGGCGGCAGCCGTTTGCATGGTGGCCCTGACCTGATCAACCGCCGCACTGACGCGGGCTTTTTGGCCTGGCAGGCGGTCCATCATCACGTCAAAGCGGCCCTCGGTATAGGCCACCACCACGTCGATCACGCGCATTTTGGCGGCGATATGCGACTGCACCAGAAGGTTCATGGACTCTGCCATGCTGCGGTAAGCCCCCTCAAACTGGTCTGCGGGCAACTGGTAGTCCAGCATTCCAGCATCGTGCTGGCGCGCCATTTCGGTCTGTGCCGTCTGAAACAGGGTCAGCACAGACTGCATGTGGGCCATGGCCCCCAGCAATTGACCGATCTCGTCGTTGCCCGTGACCGTGATGGGGACCGAAAGGTCGCCCATGGCCACAGCCGATGCAACTGCCTCGGTAGCTTTGAAACCCGCCGATATTCTGCGCAAAGAGGCATACGCCAGCCATGAGGCCGGAATGACCACCAGCACCATCAGCCCGCCCATCACCCTCATCAAGGTGTCAAACCGACGCTGCGCTGCCTGCACTTCTTCGTTGGCTTTTTGAATATGAAACTCGCGCACGGCATCAAGGGCTTTGACAGCGGCGGCCCCTTCAATGCGGCCTGCCCGCAAAAAAAACGCCATGGTGGCAGTGCTGAAGTCTCCCGACACGATCGCGCTGAGTGCCTGATCGGCCAATACCAGCCACGCGGTCAGTTTGGTGTTGGCCTCTTGGACACGGGCCATTTCATCAGACGACTGGGGTGCATTCAGGTAAGTCTGCCAAAATTTTTGGTTTTCAAGCGCCCTCAATTGAATGGCGTTGATGTGGCGGGACAGGGGGTGGTCGTGAATTTTGGACTGCGAGCCGGTGGGGTCATGCTGAAAGGCTTGAAACATTTCCATTCGGTTGGTCAGCACCCGTTGCGACATTTGGGCCAAAAGCTCGGCGGTTTGCATCCGCTTGTCGTGAACTTCCCTGATGCTATTGCGCGATGAGAACATGCCCCAGTAACTGACGGTTGATACAGACAGCAGGGCCAGCCAAAAGGCGACGACCACAAGTCCCATGCGCTGGGTAATGCGGATATTCTGAAACATGGGTGTCCTTGTGGGGCCTTGTGGGGCCTTGTGGGGTAATGGTGAAAAGATACGATCAACGCAGTGAGCAAATCGACCATACGGGCTGTTTGCGCCACATAGCACTCAGGCTTAAGAGGCCTAATGACCATGCTGCCGCGCAGCAATGGCGGCCATGTCGTCAATGTTGAGCGCACGCTCTGGCTCAAGGATGACGATAAACCTTTTGTCAACCTTGCCCAATCCATGAATAAATTCGCGCTGAATGGTGGTTCCAAACTGGGGGGGTGGTTCGATCTGTGCGGTGGCAATGTCAATCACCTCGCTCACCGCATCCACCCACAGGCCCAGTTCGATCTTTTCAGTGCTGCTGCTGGCATCAAAGATGACGATGCAGGTTTTTTTACCCACATGCGCATTGGGCCGCCCAAAGCGTGATTGCAAGTCGATCACCGGAACCACAGCCCCCCGCAAATTGATCACGCCCCGCACAAAATTAGGCATCAGGGGCACAACTGTCATGGCGCAATGCTGGATGATCTCGCGCACCGTGCGAATGTCCATGGCAAAGACCTCGTCGCCCAGGCTAAAGGTCAGGTATTGCAAGGTCTCTTGGGGGTTGCCGCCCAAAGCAGGCGAAGCGGGCTTGTTGTCAGCGGTACGTACCGGCGGCCTGGCCAATGTGGCAGATGCCTGGATCGCAGATGGATGGGTCATGGGAATACCTCATTGGTAGGGTCTAAAGTTGGCAGAGGCGGTGCTGCGTGGAGATCGGGTGACTCTGCTGCTGGGCAGCAAGGCCGCCACTGCTGCGCGGCGCTCTGGTGCAGGCCGTGCGCTAGTTGGCGGTGTCAGCCGACGTGTCGCACCCGTACCCGCACCCGTACCCGTGCTTGCGCCGGTATTAAAAAACGCAATGCTTTGTTGCAATGCATGGGCTTGGTCTGACAGTTCTTCACTGGTGGCGGCAAGCTCTTCACTGGCACTGGCGTTTTGCTGTGTGGCCTCGCTCAATTGGCCCATCGCATGGCCGATCTGGGTGACAGAATCGCTCTGTTCGCCCGACACAGCGGATATTTCTTGCACCAGCTCGCTGGTTTTTTGAATGCTGGGGACGATCTGGCCCAAGAGTTTGCCAGCACGCTCGGCAGTGGTCACACTGCTGCCGGCCAAGGTTCCAATCTCTTTGGCGGCCTCTTGGCTGCGTTCGGCCAATTTGCGAACCTCTGCGGCCACGACGGCAAAACCCTTGCCGTGCTCACCTGCTCGGGCGGCCTCAATGGCGGCATTGAGTGCCAACAGGTTGGTTTGGTACGCAATGTCATCGACGATGCTGATTTTTGCGGCGATCTGCTTCATAGCAGTCACCGTTTCGCCCACAGCGTCGCCGCCATCGACAGCCTCTCTTGAAGTTTTGGTGGCCATACCATCGGTCAGTTTGGCGTTGTCGCTGTTTTGATTGATCGAACGCGACACGGTGACGATGCGCGAAGAAGCCTCATCGACGTGCGCAGCTTGCAAGCTGGCGGCCTGAGACAGGTTTTGGGCGGTTGCGCTGACCTGACTGGCGGCCACAGTCAAAGCCTCTGCGGCGGCGCGAACTTCACCGATGACGCGGGTGAGGTTGTCAGACGTGGCGTTCACGCTGTCCTTGACCTGGCCAAACAGACCGCAGTAGTCGCGGGTGATGCGCGATGTCAGATCACCCTGGGCCACGGCACCCAATACCCGGGCCACATCGCTCAGGCCTTGTTCGCTGGTCTGAAGCAGATCGTTCATACCGATACTCAAATTTGCAAAAAAACCGCTTTTGCCCGCAGTGTTTAAGCGCTGGCTAAAGTCGCCGTTTCCGGCGGCGGCTACAAGACTGGCGACTTCCGTCTCGGAGGTGATCTCATCCGTGCGATCTGTCCAGTGTGTCACACGCCCCAGCTCTGCGCCCGTGGCATCCATGATGGGCTGAGCCAACAACCGGATGTAGCGGCCTTCCATTTCCAGATCAACACTGTCACCGGACTGAACTGCGCGCTCAAACCGCGCGGCGGTGTCAGCGTTTTGAAACAAACTGCTGAGCTTGTTGCCATAGAACCGCTCAGCATCAAACCCCTGACCGCCAAACAGTGTGAGCAACTGCTTGGCCGCCGGGGTGGCGTGGACGAAAACGGCATTGGCATCAGACACCGTCACGCATTCGGGCAGACTGTCCAAAGACGAACGAATGCGCAGGTTAAAGCCCGCAGCATGGGCGGCATCGCGCAGTGACTGCTGCACCCTGTCGATGGCATCTGTGATGCGGGACTTTTGGCCGGGCAGGCGATCCATGGCGACATCCAGGCGGCCCTCGGTATAGCCGGCCACCACATCGACGATCTTCAGGGTCATGGCCAAGTGCGACTGCACCATGGCGTTGGTTGACAAAGCCATGTCGCCATAGGCCCCGGGCAGGTGGTCGGTGGGCATGCGGTGGTCGATCTGACCTTTGTCGTGCAGAGCCGCCATATCGTTCTGAGCCGACTGAAACTGCCCCAGCACGGCCTGCATTTTGGCCAGCGCAATCATCAGGTGGCCGGTCTCGTCATGGCGGTCAGTGGCGATGTGACCGTCAAGCCGGCCTGCTGCAACGTCGTCAGCCACGCGCACGGCTTGGGCGATGGGTATGGTGATGGATCGGGTGATCAGCCATCCAAACAAAATGGCCATGAAGACGCTCAGCCCCGAGCATCCGATCAGGACGTTGCGCGCCGTTTGGTATTGCCACTTGGATTGTTCAAAATCTTGGGTGTTCAGCTCTTCTTGGTACGCAATGTTTTGCTCAATGCACTCAAGCCACTTGTCCGTCGCTGGGCCAGCTTGTTGCTGAAGCAGGTGTGTGGCCTCTGCTGGCAGGTCGGCCAGGCCGAATGTCAAAATTTGTTCATTGACCGCCAAAGCATTCGCCCTGGCCCCGACAATTTTGTTGCGAATAGCCAAACCGGTCTCGCTGGTGGGGTACTTTTGCAGCAAATCCCATTGCCGCTGGTAGGCCGCACGTGCTGCAACCATTTTGGCCATCTCAAGGTCTTTGCCCGCCTGATCGGGTATCAAGATGATCGACCGCAAAACACGCGAAAACACGTGCACGGAGTCAGCCAGCTTGGTGTTGATGCGAATTTTGACGAGGTTGTCTGTGACAACATCCTCAAGGTTGGCCTGAATCCGGGCCATGTTGAACACGGCAATCACGGTCGTGGTGATCGACAAACAAACGATCAGGCCAAAAGTGACAAACAGGCGGGAGCCGATGGAGAGATGACGGAAATTCATGAATAACCCTGGTTGGCTGATGGAGCGTCTAGGCCGGACGAGCGCGGCGTGCCTATCTTATGCGTTCTTTGGCGTTCTTTGGCGTTCTTTGGGCATGGATGAGTGCGCTTGGGTGGGGTCAGACAGCGTCAAACACCATCAAAAACCATACCGATCTGGAGTCGGCAGCCACGTACAAAGTCAGACAGCGACAGACGTTTGCCACCTGCGCGTTGCAAGTCGGTCACGACCACCACGCCCTGCCCTGCCCTTACGGCAAGGCCCGTTGGCGTGATGTCCAGAATCTGACCGTGTGGCAGGGACGGCTGCTCGGCGTGGGGTAACGGGTGTGCGGCCCAAAGCTTAAAAACATCGCCACCCGTTTTGGCCGTGCAGCCAGGCTGGGGGTTCAAAGCGCGGATGCGGCGACAGATGGCATCAACTGGCTGTGACCAGTCGATCACGGCCTCAACTTTGTCAATTTTGGCGGCGTAGGTCACGCCACAGGCGGGCTGCACAATGGGCGTGAGTCGCCCATCTGCCGCAGTTTGCAAAACCCGCACCATCAGGTCTGCGCCCAGGCCCGCCAGACGGTCGTGCAAACGGGCCACGGTGTCATCGCCCCATACGGGACATTCAGAGGCAGACAAAATGTTGCCAGTGTCCAGGCCTGCGTCCATCTGCATGATGGTAACCCCCGTTTTCGTATCACCGGCCAAGATGGCGCGGTGAATCGGAGCAGCCCCCCGCCACCTTGGCAGCAGCGACGCATGAATGTTGAAACACCCCAGTGGGGGGGTGTCCAAAATCCACTGCGGCAGCATCAACCCATAAGCGGCTACCACACAGGCCTGGGCATCTGCGGCACAGACCATGGAGCGGGCGGCCTGGGCATCGGTGGCATATGGGCCATCCAGCCGCAGGCTGCGTGCTTGTGCCAAGGGCAGCGCGTGTTGCAACGCAAATTGTTTGACGGGGGACGCTTGCAATCGCAAGCCACGTCCGGCGGGACGATCGGGCTGAGTGAGCACCAGTGCAATGTCGTGTCCGGCCTCATGCAGACGGGCCAGGGCCACACGGGCAAAGTCAGGTGTACCGGCAAAGATGATTTTCAATCTTTGGCCTCGCGCTGGGCTTTGATCATTTTGGCCCGGATGCGGCTGCGCTTGAGCTGCGACAAATATTGCACAAAAACCTTGCCCATCAGATGGTCCATTTCGTGCTGGATGCAGCGTGCCAAAAGACCCTTGGCCTCTATAGGGCGCGACACGCCCTGCTCGTCCAGCGCCTGGACGGTCACACAGTCATACCGCAGCACCTGGTCATAAACGCCGGGCACCGACAGACAGCCCTCCTCGTTGAGGCAGTCTTCCGGGCCAGCAGAGATCAAGACAGGGTTGATCAGTACCAACGGTTGGTCGTAACTGGGTGACACATCGACCACGATCAGACGCTCATGCACATCGACCTGCGTGGCCGCCAAGCCGATGCCTTTGGCGGCAGTCATGGTCTGCAACATGTCGTTGATCAGGGTACGGATGCGGGCATCGACGGCCTGCACGGGCCGGGCCACGATGTGCAATCGGGGATTAGGATAGGTAAGGATAGGGAGCAGTGCCATAGGCCAGCAAAATGTGTCAAGGTACAGGTTGAGGGTGCATTTTCGCCAATCCGCGCTGGGACTTGGTCTGCCACAGGTGACAATTGTTGTTTTCGTCCTTGTTTCCGTCTTTGTTTCCTTGTTCTGTCTGGCCCCATCAACCCTCTGACACCACCATGACGATTTCCCCCATTTGCAACGCTGCGGCAATGTTGGCCCTTTGTGCGTCCCTGACATGGGTCGATACGGCCACAGCCCAAAGCATTGTCACCACTGAGCAGCAGAAATCCACAGCATCCCAGGTAGCCCAAAACGGCGTACCTTTGAGCGACCTAAGTCCCGATGCGCCGTCCAGCTACACCGTCAAGGCACGCGACACCCTGTGGGGCATATCGGGTCTGTACCTTAAAAGTCCATGGCGTTGGCCTGAGCTTTGGGGCATGAATCTGTCTGATATCCAAAACCCCCACCGCATTTACCCGGGCCAGACGCTGGTGCTGGTCACCCAGGACGGTGTGGCACGCTTGCGCCTGAAGGCCTCACCTGGTAGCTCTACCGCGTCAGACACCGGGCTGCCCACAGTGCGGTTGTCACCCCGTACACGTGTTGAAAATCTGGCCCCACTTGCATTGGCCACCTTGAAACCCCACCTGATCGAACCCTTTTTGGCCGAACCTGTCATCGTCGATGAATCCAGTTTGAATGCCGCCCCCCGTATCGTTGCCGCCCAGGATAACCGGGTTCTGCTGACACGTGGCGACAGAGCCTATGCCCGTGGATCGGTCGGCACACCTTTGCTGGATGATTTAGGTCGTCGCCAGCAAAAATTTCGGGTTTTTCGCAATGCCACCCCGCTCAAAGACCCCTTGACCGGTGAAATTTTGGGCTTTGAGGCCCAGTACGTTGGCCGCGCCTTGCTGGTACAAAGCGAATCTGTGGCCACCGGCGGCAAAGAGCCTGTTCCCGCCACCATCGATATTGTCGAGGCCAAAGAAGAAATGCGCATGGGCGACCGCCTGCTGCCTGAGCCTGTCCAGCGTTTGCAAAGCTACGTTCCTCACGCCCTAACCGGGCCTATGGAGGCCCGCGTCGTCTCGGTCTATGGCAGCGCTGTGGCCAACGCCGCACAAAACCAGGTGGTCACCATCAACAAGGGCATCCGCGACGGTGTAACCAGTGGCCAGGTATTGGCCATCCTGAAAGATGGATCCCGGGTGATCGATAAGACTGACCCTGCCCTGGTGCAGCTTAAGCTACCAGATGAGCGCAATGGTCTGCTGATGGTGTTCTTGCCATTTGACAAGGTGTCCTATGCCTTGGTTCTGGACATCACCAGCGGAGTCAAGGTGGGCGACCGTTTGATCAACCCCCGCTGATCTCGGCAGCCTGACCTTGCCCCACATGGACACCGAAGACCTCAACGCCTGGTTACGACTGACACTAACCCCTGGGGTTGGCAATGTGGCCGCTTGTGCCCTGCTGCGGGCATTTGGTGGGCCACAGGCTGTCTTTCTACAGTCTATGAGCGCATTGCAACAGGTGGTATCGCCCGCTCAGGCCAGAGCACTGCGGTCTGTGCCCCCCGGACTGTCCGATCTGCTTCGCACCACGCTGGCCTGGCTACAGCAGTCCGATCACGAATCCACACATCGCAAGATCGTCTCACTGGCTGATGCCGACTACCCTGCGGCTCTGCTCTCCATCGATGATCCACCCCTGATGCTTTACCTGATGGGGGCGGCCACCTTTGTGCCCAACCACCCTGCCCTCCCCCTCAATCAAGCATCGCTTGCTACTGATTTCGCATCAAACCTGACACCCCATGCGATCATCATGGACCCCGATCGCAGTCTGGCCGTGGTGGGCAGCCGCAACCCCACCCCCCAGGGTGAATCCAACGCCCGTCTGTTTTCCAAAGCACTGTCCCAGGCTGGACTGACCATCGTCAGCGGCATGGCGCTGGGCATTGACGCTGCTGCACATCTGGGCGCTCTGGACAATTTGGACAATACTGAACCACGTGCTCTGACGCTGGCTGTGGTGGGGACAGGGCTGGACAGGGTCTATCCCCGGGTACATCGGGACCTGGCGCATCAGATAGCCGATCACGGAATGATCGTGAGCGAATACCCGCTGGGCACCCCGCCGCTTCCGGCTAATTTTCCGAAGCGTAACCGTCTGATCGCCGCGTTGACGCGGGGAACTTTGGTGGTTGAAGCCACGCTGCGATCCGGTTCTCTGGTCACGGCCCGCATGTCCGCTGAGCTGGGACGCGATGTCTTTGCCGTCCCGGGGTCGATCCACGCTGTGCAGTCCAGAGGCTGTCACGCGCTGATCAAGCAGGGGGCCAAGCTGGTGGAGTCCGCCCAGGATATTCTGGACGAACTGGCCTTGACTGATGCCAAGCCGCTATCAACTGCGTTGGCTATGAAAGCGACAGTCAGCACTCAGGATAGTATGGATCTCATCGCTCTGTGTGCAGAGACAACGAGCGTATCGGGCCAGTCCGACTGCGACTTGCTGCCAGCCATGGGCTTTGACCCCCTCGGTCTGGATGCCCTGCAAGTACGCACGGGGCTGGACGCTGCCGCGTTGCAGGTGCATTTGATGACGCTTGAGCTGTCCGGGCAGATCGCACGACTGCCGGGCGGTTTGTTTGTGCGCTTGGCGCAGGCCTGATGGTTTGATTTTGGATAATGCCCAACGATAGAACGATAGAACGATAGGAGATAAAAATACATGAGAGCACAGGAAATCAACCGCGAACTCACACTTGCCCAAGATGTCGGACCGGTCAAGGACATCGTTATCCCACCTTGTCCCCAGCTTTTGATTCAATTGCAGCATGCGATTGACCAGCCTGACCCCGATCCCGAGGTGGTGGCCTCCATTGCCGGCAGCGATGTGGCCATGGCGGCAGCCCTGATTAAGCTGTCGAATAGCTCCTTGTTTGCGCTGCGTGAGCCTGTCAAATCCGTCAATCAGGCCGTGTCCATGCTGGGGGTTAGGCCCACCGCCACCGTGCTGACTTGCTTTTTGCTGCGCAACACCATCCGCATTGACCCCACCGTGATCGAGCATTTTTGGGAATCGTCCACCCGCAGGTCCTTGGCCATGGCCCACATTGCTGGCCAGATGTACTCTGTGGATGTTGAGTTAGCCCAAACTTGCGGATTGTTTATCCATGTGGGCATTCCGGTCCTGCTGCAAGGCGTACAAGGCTACAGCGGCACTCTGGTTGAGGCCATGGCCCGGCAAGATCGCACATTTATCCAGACTGAAAATGCCGCGCACCGCACCGACCATGCGGTGGTGGGGGCCCTCGTTGCCAAAACCTGGCGGCTGCCCCTTGAGGTTGTCTATGCGGTGCGCTTGCACCATGATTTTTCAGCGCTGTCTGACACCCACGTGGCGCTTGAGGTTCGCCGCCTTGTGGCCATTGCGGCCATTGCAGACCACCTGGTGGCCCGTCATGAGGGGGTCAAGGTGCAGCGCGAGTGGCTCATGCACGGTATGAAATGTATGGCTTTTTTGCAGATCAGTGCTGACGAGGTCGAAGGCTGGGTGGATGCACTCTATCCAGCGTTTGAAGGTGTCGTGGTGGTCTGACTCTCTGGGGCGACGACATCTACCAGCCATGCCCTGTGGCCCCCCCGATCAGGCCAATGTGACTGTCTCAAAGATGTCCTGAAAAGCCGCGTGGTTTTGTGCAAACGCCGCCAAAATGGCCGGATCAAAATGCCCTGGCTGGGTACGTCCGTCACCCTTGGTGATGATCTCGACCGCTTTGGTGTGGTCAAAGGCGGGTTTATAGGGGCGCTTGCTTCGCAGTGCGTCATAGATGTCGCCAATATTGAGGATGCGTGCTGCCAGTGGAATTTGCTCGCCTTGCAGGCCATTGGGGTAGCCACCACCGTCCCATCGCTCATGGTGGCAAAGTGCGATTTTGACCCCCATTTTGAGATAGGGCGACTTGCCGTTGCCCATGATTCTGGCCCCTATCTCTGAATGTGTTTTCATGACGGCCCACTCATCAGGCGTAAACCCCCCTGGTTTAAGCAAAATTTGGTCCGGGATGCCGATCTTGCCAATATCGTGCATCGGACTGGCAAAAAAGAGGATGTCAACAAACTCTTCATCCTGGCCCAAAGCCCGGGCCAAAGCGCGGCTGTAGAAACTGACGCGCTGGACATGCGATCCGGTGTCTTCGTCCTTGTGTTCCGCTGCACGCGTCATGGTGAACATGGTTTCAATATAACCTTCGCGCAATTCAGCGGTGCGTGCCTGCACACGTTGCTCCAACACGTCGTTTTGGGATAGCAACTCTTTTTGCAGTAGCCGAACCTCCAGCATATTGCGAACCCGCGCCAGCACCTCGACGATTTCAAACGGTTTGCTGATGAAGTCCCGGGCTCCAGCGTTCAGTGCACGCAGTTTGTGACCAGGGTGGGCCGTAATGACCAGTACGGGCAAATAGCTCACAGCCTCGATCTTTTGCAATTCGTCCATCACCTGAAAACCATCCATGCCGGGCATCTGAATATCCAGCACGATCAAGTCATACTGGTTTTGTCGGTGCAAATCATGCACGGCTGCGGGGGTGGTTGTGCTGGTGACTGCGGTATAGCCCGCCACGTGCAGTATTTGCTCCAGCAATATCACATTGGCTTGCTCGTCATCGACGATCAGAATATTGGCGTTCAAAATGTTCATCATGGTTTGCCCCCATCTGTGAGTTCCAAAGCAGCGTACAGCGCATCCATGAACTCATCGACCTTGATGGGTTTGGTGAGGTAGCGCAAAAAGCCAGCCTCTTTGCCCTTCTTGATGTCGCTGGGCATGGCGTTGGCGCTGATGGCCAGTGCCGGAATGTGCGCTGTAGCAGGGTCTTCGCGCAATAGCCTCAAAATCTCAAAGCCATTGATGCCCGGCAAATTGATGTCAAGCAAGATCACATCCGGCAACACCTCATGGGCCAGTGCGATGCCGATTTTGCCGTTGATGGCCGTCAGCAGGCGAATGGAGGCATGGCGCTCGATGATTTTCTCAACCAGTGTCATGTTGGCGGGGTTGTCCTCCACATAAAGCAGGGTGCGCACCTGGCTAGGCACGTCGGGCATTGCGCTTAGTCCCAGGGCCTGGATGCGGCTCTCCAGACCCACCTCGGGTGCGGCCACAGATGGCAGCTCAAACCAGAACACACTGCCTGTACCCACGCTGCTCTCTACACCGATGATGCCGCCCATCAGTTCAACGAGTTGCTTGGCCACCACCAGCCCGATACCGGTGCCCTCCACACTGCCGGCCTCTTGACCCAAACGGTTGAATGCCTGAAACAACTGGGATTGCTGGGTCAGGTTCATGCCGATACCGGTATCACGGATGCTCACGCGGATGCGATCTTGGGCATTAGGTGTGCAGATCACCTCGACACTGCCGTGCTCAGTGTTGTATTTGATTGCGTTGGTCAGCAGGTTGATGAAAACTTGCTTCAGCCGTGTGCGATCGGCCAGGACAAACAGCCCCATGCCCACCGGCGGAAAGATCATCTGGATGCCCAGTTGTTGCACCTGAGGCTCAAACATGCCCTTGCACTCCTGCAAAATTTCATCCAGCAACACCGGCTCTTTGGACATGGGTATCAGCCGCGACTCGATTTTGGTCATGTCCAAAATCTCGTTGATCAGCTTGAGCAAATGCCAACCGGCCCGCAAAATCTGCGAAATGCTGGCCTGCTGGCCGTCGGTGGGCGCAGGCAGTTCAGACTCCATCAACTGGGCAAACCCCAAAATAGCATTGAGCGGGCTGCGCAGCTCGTGGCTCATGCTGGACAAAAAGTCGGATTTGGCCAAGTTGGCTTTTTCGGCCAGGGCGCGGGCAGATTCAAGCTCAATGCTTTTCTCTTCCAGCACACGGTCCAGGCGTTTGCGCTCGGTGATGTCACGCGCCGCAGCAAACACCCCTTGCAGTATGCGGTCACGGTCATAAAACGTGGTGGCGTTGTAGGACACCTCGGTCTCAAGCCCTTCGCGGGTGCGTGCCGTCAGTTCGTAATCGGTCACTTTCTTTTCAACCAGCGCCAGATTGATGGCGGCCTCGGCGCGATCCGGGTCTGTAAAGTATTTTTTGAAAGGTGCTCCGATCAGTTCGTCGCGGGTACATCCGGTCAGCGCCTCCATTTGCTTGTTGGAGTCGGTGATGATGCCCGCAGGGTCGGTGGTCATGATCGCGTCAATGTTGCATTCAAACAGCGATCGGGTATAGAACTGGTAGTCGCGCAGACGTTGGTCCAGTTTTTTGCGCTCTTCTTCGATCTGCATCCGTGCGGTGTTGTCTGTACCGATCAGCAGATAGCCAATGATGGCATCTTGATCATCGCGCAGTGCCGTGACCGACACCACCGCCGGAAAGCGGCTGCCATCCTTGCGGATATAGGTCAATTCATAAATGTCTTCAATCCCGCGTGAGGCCTTGAACACCAGGGCCTCAAACCCGGGGGTGATCGGAGTATCCAGCTCGGTGCTTAGACTTTTGGCACGGGCGATCACCTCTTGGGGGTCAGAAATATCGGCGGGTGTGATCTTGTTCATCACCTCCAACGCGGTATAGCCCAACATGCGCTCGGCACCCACATTAAAAATCTGGATCACACCCTTGGCATCGGTGGCAATGCTCGAGAAATTGGCACTGTTAAAAATTGCATTTTGTAGTGCACCCGCTTTGAGCAAGGCCTCTTCGGCCTCTTTGCGCGCAGTGTTATCGGTGCCGATCAGCAGATAGCCAATGATGGCCTCTTGATCATCACGCAGTGCCGTGACCGACACCACAGCCGGAAATCGGCTGCCGTCCTTGCGGATGTAGGTCAGCTCGTAAATGTCTTCAATTCCGCGAGAGGCCTTGAACACCAGGGCCTCAAACCCGGGGGTGATCGGAGTATCCAGCTCGGTGCTTAAACTTTTGGCGCGGGCAACCACCTCTTGGGGGTCAGAAATATCGGCGGGTGTGATCTTGTTCATCACCTCCACGGCGGTATAGCCCAACATGCGCTCGGCACCCACATTAAAAATCTGGATCACACCCTTGGCATCGGTGGCAATGCTCGAGAAATTGGCACTGTTAAAAATTGCATTTTGCAACGCACCTGCTTTGACCCCTGCCTCTTCGGCCTGTTTACGCATCGACACATCCCGCACAATACCGGTGAAATGACGCTCACCGCCCAGTTGCATTTCATTGAATGCGATCTCTAACTCAAACAGGCTGCCGTCTTTTTTGCGCCCTGTCACTTCACGTTCACAAGCAGCGGTTTGCCCCCCATTGAACTGAACCCACTCCGGGATCAGCAAATTGAGGGGTTGGCCGAGGATGTCTGCGCTGTGGTAACCAAACATGGTTTCAATGGCAGGATTGACGGTCTCAATGATGCTGCCATTGGCGTGGAGGGTGATGATGCCGTCCATCACGGCATTCAGAATGGCTTGGATCAGGGCAGCACTGTCGCGTGCTGTTTGTTGCACGGCATATTCTGCGGTCACGTTGCGAAATACCAGCACAGCACCGATCACTTCACCATCATGGCACCTGATGGGGGCGCAACTGTCGGCAATGTCGTATTCGTGGCCATCGCGGGCCAGCAATACGGTGTGATTGGCAAGGCCTTGCACCGTGCCATGCAGCAAAGCATCCATGACCGGAATGGCCACGGCCTGACGAGTGTTCTTGTTGATGATCTGAAGAATGTCGCCGATCTGGCGGCCAATGGCCTGTGTACGGGGCCAACCGGTCAACTGCTCGGCCAGTGGATTAAGACGGGTCACACAGGCATTGGCATCGGTAGAGATCACCGCATCGCCGATCGAATTGAGCGTGACAGCCAGTTGCTCTTCACTGGCCTGCAGGCTTAGATTGGTTTGCTGCAACTGTAGGTTTAAGGCCTCTTGCTTGTCGAGCAACTGCCGGGTTTCAAGGTGTCGCTGTGCATCAAGCTGCAACCGGGCTTGTCGGTAGAACACCCAAACCAACGATAGTGCAGTCAACAGCACCAGCAGGCTTGCCCCAGCAATCAGCCCAAACAGATGGCGCATGTTGGACTCAAACTCGGCTTCGCGCTGGGTCAGCAGAGTGTCTTCTTGTTGGATAAAGCGGCCCATCTCTGTCCGAATGGCATCCATAAGCGGCCTGCCGTTGCCGTTGCTGACCATTTGGGTGGCGACACCAGTTCCCTTCTGGTGGCGACGCACCTCGATGACCTGTGCCAACTCTGCCATCTTGGCGTTGATCAGCGGCAGAGCCTTGTCCAAGTGTTGGCTGGCCGCATCCAGTTTGACCTGCTGGCGCAGGGTGGTCAGTCGGATCGGAATGTCATCGCGCACTGCCAGATAGGGCTGCAAAAACACTTCGTCACCCGTGATCAGATAGCCCCGCTGACCGGTCTCGGCATCTTTCAGGTCAGACAAAACATCCCCCGCGCTGTGGATGACCCCACTGACGTGCCGCCGATCCTCCGCACTGGTGGCGATCTGGTCAAAAGACCAGAATGTGAGCGTCATGCCCAGCCCGGTCAGCAGCATGGCGACCACCATGCCCGCCATGATTTTGGGTGCGAATTTCATCCTTGAGTCCTCAGCGAAATGTGCGCACGTGGGCCACTGGCAATGCCGCAGCAGGATGGATAAGTCCATAAGTCACCCATGACCTTTGATGTTGCGCGAAGCGATCTCAGAACTTACCGCACGACCGATGGTGCAGGTTGCACCTTTACAGCAAGGTCACATAATGACACACTTTGTGATGATTCGCTGACGAAAGATGGGCGAAAGCACAATTAATCTGACAACGTCAACGATCAAAGGCGGATCGTCATAAATTGATGAAAGAGATGCTGTGAAATGTCCAGTCTAAAAACAGTCTATTTGGTGGTCGATGACTTTGATGTCATGCGCAAAGTGACAGCAGGGCAACTGCGTGCTTTGGGTGGAGACAAAATTTTGACCGCCGCCAACGGGGTTGAAGCGCTGCGCATTTTGCGCAGAGAGCACGTTGATCTGGTGTTGTCGGACTTAAGCATGCCTGTGATGTCAGGCTTGGACCTGCTGCGGGTGATTCGCGCTGACGAACACCTGTGCCGACTTCCTTTCCTGATGATTACATCTGAATCTGACCGACAAATGATTCAAGAAGTGATTGATGCGGGTGTCAACGACCTCTTGTTCAAGCCCTACACACCCCAGCGTTTGGCCACACACATTCAAAAAATCATGGCATTTCAACATCGGAGGGCGGACCAATTTCAAGCGCAGGCATCGGCCATGCTGCTTGCGCAGTCGATCACGAGCACATCAACATCCTCTTGTTCTGATTTGACCTTGGACAGCGACTCTCGTCCCAGTGTTCTGATCGTGGATGATGATGTTGCCAACCAGCTCTTGCTGTCGCGATTGTTCAATAACAATTACCTTGTGCGCACGATCGGCAGTGGTGAAGGAGCCTTGTCCCTTTGTGGTTCAGACGCGCCTCCTGACCTGGTACTGCTCGATGTCATGATGCCAGGTATGGACGGTTTTGAAGTGGCGCGTCGCATACGTGAGCACCCTGGTTCTGCCAACATTCCGATCATTTTTGTCACGGCCATGACCGACCATGAAACTCAATTGAAATGCATGTCGCTGGGTGCCGTTGATTTTGTCAGCAAGCCGATTGACCTGAAAATTTTGCGGCTGCGCGTCAGCAATTTCATGCGCTATGTGGCGCTGCACAAGCAGTTGCAGACTGCTTATGACGACGTGGTAGAGATGTCTCTTATGCGCGATGTGGTGGATCAAATCACGCGCCACGATATGCGTGGGCCTTTGGCGGGTGTATTGGGTCTGGTACAGGCCATGACCTGTGACGATGCACCCAACACCCCCGCAACCGGTCAACTCAGGCTGGTCGAAGAGACCCTGCTGCAAGTCCTGGACATGATCAACTTGTCGGCTGAAATTTTTAAGATTGAAACGGGTCGATTCAATCTCAACGCCCTGCCCATCCAAATCGGCGAACTGTTGCAGCGCATTGTGCAAATGGCCCGCATCACTTTTGCAACCAAAAATCTGGATCTGCAAGCCACCACAGATGTTCGGACAAATAACGAACCCGTGCAAGCGCTGGGTGATGCCTTGTTTTGCTACTCGCTGTTTCAAAACCTGATCAAAAACGCCTGCGAGGCTGCGCCATCCAACAGCCAAGTGGTGGTATCGATCTCGGACACCCAACCGCTGCGCATTCTCATCCAAAATAACGGTGTCGTGCCAATGGACATCAGGCCAAGGTTTTTTGACAAATTTACGACACGCAAAAACAGGGGTACTGGACTGGGCACATACTCTGCCAAGTTGCTGGTGGAAGCGCAAGGTGGCCAGATTGCACTGGAGGTTTCGGATGAAGACAACTTGACTTCCGTGTGGGTGACGCTGCCCCGTGTGTTGGCGTGAGTGTTGATGCCGACCGAAAATTGACCCAGGGCTGGTTGCCAATTTTCAAACTGGCAACTGTGGATAAGTTTACTGACTCCTGCTTTTGATGTCCTCTGTCCACGCGCATCAAGGACGTGGCGATGCGACCGGCCTTGCCTTGGGATTTCTCCTGCTCCAACTGATTGACCAAATGCCCCCCGTACAGCCTTGCGTTTTGATTTCTACAAACAACGCACGGACTGTGCGCCGGTAAAGATTTTAATGACATTGAGGCTCATCTCTTGGGCGAGTTTCTTGAGTTCTTCGATCTGCGAGGGGACGGAGGCGACCTGCTTGTCTTCGTTCTCGGATGACTTGCGGGCGTAAAGAAAATATCTGACAGGTTTGGCGATCATTTCTTTTCTATTTTGTTGAGGAGCTTGACCATATCAGACTTCTTATACAGCCGGTAGTTGTTGAGCGGATGGCGGTGAGGTTTAAGCTTTCCTTGCTTATCCCAGTTCCGCAATGTCTGCTTGGTGATCTTAAGCAGGTCCGCCGCTTCATGGATTGTTAGATATTCTGGCATAGCTTTTCTCCTTTAAGGTTATAAAACATTATAACTTGTGTCCGATTTCGGTTCAAGTCCTTTGTCGTCTCTAAAAAAAGAATTCTTTTTGCTTTAATGACCATGACATGACATTTCAAAATTTTAAATCACTCACGGCCAGCGCCTCGCCCGACCCGCGACCGACACCCCCTTCCAAGGACCCGTAAACTTACACAAGCATTTGTGCCAAAACAAAGCCATCCTACCGCATAGATTGAAGCCTTTTTAAGAGGGCAAGGTTTTGCAGGATAGAACGCTGGACAGCTTTCTCATACTTGATAACCTTC